>CALGTP010000581.1 GCA_937902105.1 uncultured Actinomycetes bacterium | reverse complement strand
TTCTTGCAGTGAAGCAAGAACATCAACTGCTTGATCGCAAAAAGCAAGGTACTCAGCGAGGATCTCTTCGTTCGACCAATCCTTGCGAGGTTCAATCAGCAGGTCCATCATTCTTTCGGCGGGAAGGTTGATGGGCTCGTCGGGAGCGGGGGACGGATCAACAGTTTCCTTGTAGTTCGAACTCATGTGGGCCACGAGATCACGCACGGACCAACCGATACAACCGCTGGGGCGGGACCATTCTTCTTCGGTCAAGCTGGTGATCACGGACTTCACTTCATCAACAGCAATCCGTAAGGCCGTTATTCCTTCTTGTGACATGACGTGTACTCCTTCGAAGTTGGTATGGACACGATAGAAAAGTTTATTGTTCGCAGACGAACTAGACCAAGAAAATGCTTTATGTGGCAGAGTTGTCAGATGTCATTATCTGCTGCGCCGCCTTTGGAATCTCCTCAACACGTGGTCGGCCATTTTTCGACCCTCTTAGTTGATCAAACACGTGGAGATCGCATGCTCGGAGTCGACCTGTGGTATCCCGCTGTGGCACCCACGGTGGCGACAACATATGACTTAATTCCAGGAATCGCATTTACTGCTGCTTGCGCTCAAGAGGGGGCACTCATCCTTGAAGGACGGCATCCGTTGATTATTTGGTCGCACGGTCGCACCGGAATGCGACATAGTTACAGCCTGTTGTGTGAGGCATTGGCCGCAAGGGGTTACATCGTGATTTCTTGCGATCATCCGGGTGACACATTGTTTGATTGGGTATTAGGAAAGAATGTTGATGATGTGACCAATGATCGACAACGCCTGGGTGATGTGCGGTTTTGCCTTGATGGGGCACTCGGTTCGGGACCCGAAATCACACGATGGTTGTCCGATCACGTTGATGCTGAGCGGATTTGTGTAGCGGGGCACAGTTACGGGGGACTGACAGCGTTGGCCAGTGTCTCATCGCTCCACGAGTTCACGGCCGATGTGCGGGTGAGCGCTTGTGTGTTGGCGCAGGGTTACACCAGCATTCTTCCCGATGAAATCTACGCGACGACAAACGCAGCAGTTTTGATGATCGTTTCCAATCAGGATCTCACGACTAGACCAGAGACGAATGCTGATAAGGCTTGGTCGCTATTGTCAGCGCGACCGGGAATCGTCGGTGAAAAATCGCGGCGCTTCAATCTTGATAATGCTGGACACCAAGCCTCAAGTGATTTTGGCTTGTACGCCGAACTTGCCCCGCAAGTTGAGAATATTCCGGATATGTTGCGCGCCTATATCAAGATGGTGGCTGATGATTCGCCCGGCGACTGGTTGACATCATGGCGGTCAACGGTCCTGCGTCATGTTGTGCTCATCGACGACTTCTTAACATCCATCTAATCTTGTGGTTCTGGTGCTGGATAGTGCCATATATGGCACTATCCAGCACCAGAACCACAAGGGGCGTTTACAGTTTGTAGGTCCGAGCCGCAGTGCCGTAAAAGAGATCGGAGCGCTCGGAGGCGGAGAAGTGGGCAGTCATCTTCTTATAGGCGTTCCACAAAACACCGTATGAAAGCGACAATCTGTCAACGGGGAAATTCGACTCAAGCATGCAGCGTGCTGGGCTGAAGCACTCAATCGCATGCAAGTAGTAGCGCGACTGTTGGGCGATGAACTCATCCGACGTTGGCGGGCACTCCGCAGTGTGCCAGCCAAATCCATTATCGGGCATGGCGAGGCCACCGATTTTGGCGACAACATTCGGGCACTTGGCGATCTCGGCAATATCTTTCTTCCACTGCGCAAATATTTCTTCGCGCTGTGAGGCGTATGGCCCAACACCAACTGGCGTTCCGAAGTGATCAAGAACCATTGTCGTTCCAGGGGTAGCGCGGGCAAGTTCTAAGAACTCACGGTTCTGGTGATGGTAATGCCACGAGTCGTAGGTGAATCCGCGTTCGCCAAGTCTGGCCACTCCTCGGCGAAAGGAAGGATCAAGGTAGAGATTTTCTGGGCAGGTCCCGGGAATCATCATCGCTTCTGGGTGTGAAGCACGTGCAAGTGCATCGCGCACTCCGCGAAAGAGCCCACGACTGGCGGTGAGATGAGCATCAATTAATTCGTCACGATCATCGCGCCGCAAATCAATTGAACTGATGATGCCGGCGATGAGCGGGTTCGGATCGCTGAATGCTTGGTCAGCGACGTAGGCCGTTTCGCCAAGTGAGCGCAAGTGTTCGGGTGCATCACGGTTATAAGCAGATCCGCATTCCATAAAAATTGTCTTGACAATGTTGTGACCAGCATCAGCATCACGATGTAAATCATCGCGGGTGTAGGGGAGTCCTTGACCCGGCGGCCACATGTGGTGATGGGGATCAAGTATCGGTAGATCGGGCTCAATGATGTCTTCAACGACTTGATCGAGCCATTCCTGCGTGCCTGGAGTCGGATGTGTCATGGGGCGATTATGTCACGGCTACGAATGGAGTCGTGTGAGTCAGCGCACCGAGATTCGCGTGATGGTGAACATACTGCACCAATAAATATCGCCATTGGGTCCAATGGCAGGGAAAACTGCAGACTGAATCGGACTCGTTGTTGAAACCCGTGCCACCTCGTCGCCAGTAGTGATATCCAAGATCACAACTTGTTCGCAACCTAGGTCGGGTCGATGGTCAGCAGTGACAATTTGCCCTGCTTCGGGCGACAACAACATGTGACAGGCGTGATTTTGTTGGCGACTCCAACGAGGCGTGACCGAATCTTCGTCGTAGTCAAAACCACTGATCACTCCATTGCCACTATCGAAGCCCACAACGATCTGTCGTTGGGTATCAACGACCGGCGGATTGGCAATGATGCCGTCAGGTAATCCACATATTTCGGTCAATGTGACTTGAGCGGTTTTCTTGTTCACGCGCACAAGGTGCAGTGGCGCTGAGGAAATGCCGACGCCACGAAAACTCCCCATGAATAGTTGTGTGCCTTCACCATTGTCCAAGAACCAAGCGTCCTCATCAGTGATCACCGCATCCCACCCAAAAGTTTGACCTTCAAGTGTTCGATAGCGAGCGTTGAATGTTGTGTCAACGATCAATGTTTCATTGCGCCAGAACACGCGTATCAGCGAATAATCGCCGACAACATAAATATCATTTCCGTCAGCGGAAAGACGAGCGATCGAAGGTTCGGCAAGTTCAAGTCGCGCAACAATACGTAAATCTTGCGGATCAAGAATCAGTAACTCGGTTGGTTCCATGGGAGTCCCATTTGGCTGACCAGGTAACGCTCCCGAGAAGTCCTTTGTTGCCAAGTGGCCACTCGGTAAAATCACGAAACTGTTGTACGGGCGCAGACGAGGCAACTCAACAGACACGATGACCTGCAGATCTGCTGACAAGCGATGAGCGTGGTTGCCGAACACGACATACAGCGAACCATTGGCATGCGCCGCCAGCCCACCGGGCCACAATGGGCCCCCAGCCAATTGCTCGGACTGGGCGATGACCTCAAGCGTTATTGGATCAATTTTTTCAACCCATGAGATGGCTGCGGGTCCGGGCATGATCCGTTGCAGGAAAAGTTCGTCATTCGGTCCGACGATGGCCATGGTGAGAGCGGGGGCATCGCGTGACGTGACATCGAGTTGGCTATCGGCAGAAATTGTCGGGATGACGGCGTTTCTCGCCCTTTGAAGGCGCCTCGGACCCCCATCTTCGCCCGACCACGAACTCTTCCAATATTCACTCATGCACAAACCCTAGATCAAATGGCGAAGAATCCCCCGTGGGACAGATGTTGGGGTGCCTTTTGGGTTTAGGTTGTAGTCGTGACTGATGAAGAAATTTTGCGAGAACTAGAGCCCGAGGCCGAACGCCTCCTCAATCGGCATTTAGCGTCCGCAGAAGAGTGGTATCCGCACGAGCAAGTTCCATGGGATCGTGCTGCCCGTTTGGAAACCGAAGGCTTCATCTATGGTCAAGCGCCTCTGTGTGAGGGTGTGCGCTCAGCGTTGTTGGTCAATCTGCTGACCGAGGACAACTTGCCGTGGTACACGCGAACGATTTCGAGAATGTTTGGTGGGGACTCGGCGTGGGGTGCATGGGCGCAACGCTGGACGGCTGAAGAAGGTCGCCACGCCATCGTGATGCGCGACTACATCACAGTGAGCGGACTTGTTGACCCGAAGGTTTTGGAAGATGGTCGCATGGCTCAGGTCAGCAGTGCGATTGTTCCCGAACCGGATAACCCAGTTGACGGAATGTGTTATGTGGCAATGCAAGAGTTGGCCACTCGTATTTCGCACCGCAACACCGGCACGATGCTCAATGATCCTGCGGGCTACAACGTGATGATGAAATTATCAACAGATGAAAATCGTCACCATTTATTTTACCGCGATCTTGTGAGCAAGTTGATTGAACTGAATCCATCGGCCGCGATCGAAGCGTTGAAGCGTCAGGTGATGTCATTTTCTATGCCGGGAACTGGCATTCCTGGATTTGTTGACCATGCCCGAGCAATCGCAAAAGTCGGGATCTACGATTTCTCAATCCATCATGAAAAAATCATCATGCCTTTGGTCTTTCGCCAATGGGCCATTGACAAGGTTGAAGGTCTTTCATCAGCGGCCGAAGAAGCCCGTGATGTCATGTTTAAGTACATTGAGCGGGTGGGCAAAGTCGCTCGTCGGCAGGTTGAACGCCGTGAGGCTGCCGAGGCCTCTGCGATCGCCATTCTCTAGGGTCTAGATATTTTTTGATATAGGGGGATATATGAGCGCAACTTATGCGGCTAATCGTCGAATCGTTGACGTGGACGCTCATATTCTTGAACCAAAGGGATGGTTGCGTTCGTATGCACCAACCTCGGTACAAGAACAGATTCCCGAATTGGGCCAAGGTGACCCCAAATTTGATGAACTCTTAGACGAATCATTTCGTGATTACTCGATGCGGATCGGTGATGATCGCCTTCAAGATGAACTCGCTCGAGATTTCATGACAATACAGCGCAAGGGCTGGATGTCACTTGGGGGATGGGATGTGAACGAACGAACTCGTGCGCTTGATTTATTGGGCTTTGAATGCCAGCTGATTTTTCCAACGGGATCATTTGAACAATTAATGTCAACACCTATTTCTGTCCGCCCAGAAGCCGTGCGGGCAATGAATCGCGGGATCATTGATTTTTGTCAAGACCCACGACTCATGGCAAGTGCTTATGTGCCTTTTGAATTTGGTCCAGCGATTGCACTTGAATTGATCGCCGAAGCGGCGAGAAACAATGTTCGCGCAATATTGATTGATTCCATCCCTGCGGCACAGCAACATTCATTGACTCATCCCGATTTTGATGTCGTGTGGGCGGCAATTCAGAACTCTGATACCGCGGTGTTCCTGCACGTCGGAGCTGACCAGAATTATCGCCCAGTGCCACCAGCATTTTTCGACAATGGGCGAGATATGCGACATTTCCGATCTGATGCACCAGGAGACCCACTCTCGTACATGGCTATTGGATATCCCGCTGAACTCTTCTTGGCTTCGCTGGTGTACGACGGAGTGCTGGAGAAATTTCCGAAGTTGCGGATCGGAATAACAGAGTTAGGGGCGACATGGTTGCCCTCATTTCTCCATTTTGTTGATACTGGTTTTAAGGCTTTTAAAAATATCCAAGACCTTTCGCACTTGACAATGAAACCTTCGGACTATCTGCGTCGTCAGGTTGTCGTGAGTCCCTTTGCTGGCGAGGACGTTGGCTGGGTGATCGAACAAAGTGCTCAGCAAATGGTGGCATTTTCGTCTGATTACCCGCACCACGAAGGCACAGATGATCCGATCCGGCGTTTCGAAGCCAGCATGGAAGGCCTGGACCGTTCGGTCTTTGACGCCTTTTACTTTGCTAATGGTGCCCGACTTTTGGGTCTTTGAGTTCCGATATCGCCCCGGTCGGCAAATAGAGTGATCATTACGAATCTTTCTTTGGGGGCAACATGAATTACGACCTAATCATCCGCGGTGGCATGGTGGTGGACGGCACTGGCAAAGTGCCAGTTCGTGCGGATGTTGCCGTGACGGCCGATCGAATCGCAGCAATCGGCAACTTGTCTGCTGACACTGCCACTCGGGAGATTGACGCCACTGGTTTGACCGTGTCGCCGGGATTTGTTGACCTCCACACCCACCTTGATGCGCAAGTGGGTTGGGATCCGTATATGACTTCAAGTTCTTGGCACGGAGTCACCACCGTGTTGATGGGTAACTGTGGTGTCACCTTCGCTCCAGTCATTGAAAAAGATCGTGAGTTTTTAGCGGAGATGATGGAGAGTGTTGAAGACATTCCACGTCAATCAATTCTTGATGGTCTTCCATGGGACTGGGAAACATATCCCGAGTATCTCGATTCAGTGCAACGACTCAAGCCAGCGCTTAACGTTGTAGGTCTAGTTGGACATTGCGCGATTCGTTCGCAGGTCATGGGTGATCGTTCGTTGAGTGATGAAGATCCAACGCCCGAAGAACTTGGTCGCATGGCCGATATTGCTGAAGAGTCTGTTGCGGGTGGCGCTGTTGGATTTTCCACATCGCGTATTTTGTTACATAAGGTTCCTGACGGACGTTGTGTCCCTGGTACTTACGCAAAGATTGATGAATACAAAGCAATTGCTGACGGAATGAATCGTGCAGGAGGGGGAATCTTCCAAGCTGTCAATGATTTCGCTACTAAAGCTGAGTACGAATTCAAATTGTTGCACGAGATGGCGCAACATGCAGGGGACGTTTTGTTCTCTGGTGGTGCTGGAGATGGTGATCTGCGCTCAGTTGAGCGTATGAATGCATTTTTCACTCATGTCAATGAAAACGAGGGTCGCATTTCATCAGCTACCCAAACTCGTCCGGGTGGAACATTGATGGGTCTCAAGCAGACTCCGCCTGTTGCCGGCAAGGTGTGGAATGAAATGATGAAGTTGCCGACGGTGGAAGCGCGCTTGAAAGTTTTACAAGATCCGATTCGTCGCGCTGAACTTATTGAAGAAGGAAATCGCAAAGGAACATGGTACGACGCAACGAAGATCTTCCCATTGGGTCTTGACGAATTGCCGAATTACAATGTGCATAATCCGAAATCTGTTGCGGTTCTGGCTGCTGAAGCGGGCGTCACACCAGTCGAATTGATTGTCAACCGCTTGCTTGCCAGCGAAGGCCGTGAGGTTTACAACGCGTGGTTCTTCAACCGTAATACCGAATCAATGGAAGTCTTCTTGCAACTTGATGCAGTCGTTCCTGGTTTGGGCGATGCAGGTGCGCATGCAGGTCAGATTTGTGACGCCGATAGCCCGACCTTCTATTTGTCCTATTGGTATCGCGATCGAAAAACTGTGACACTTGAAAAGGCGATTCATCAATTGACCGCCAAGCCAGCAGCAGTTTTAGGTCTCATTGACAGGGGAACCCTGAAGGTGGGAGCCTTTGCTGACATCAACGTTTTTGATCCCGAAAAACTACAAACCGAATACCCAGAGTATGTCTATGATTTTCCGGGTGAAAAGGGACGTTTCATTATTAAGTCTCGGGGTTACGCTGCCACGATCGTCAATGGTGAAGTGGTGACTGAGCAGGGTCAACATACTGGTCAGCGACCAGGGCGGGTCATTCGCGAATTCGCCCGTTAGGTGTGTTGAGTCCAGGGCGAAGTAATGTTGGTCTATGCCTAAGCCCGGAATGCACTCAGGAAATAACACCGACGACTCAATGAACTTGGCGATGTCAGCCAAAGTCATGCCGCTTTATGAAGCGGTCGTCAGCTTCATCGTTGAGGAAGTCAATCCAGTGACCGCCCAGTACTACAAACTGGGAGAGGGTCGCGCTGACCATTGGGGCTACGGAGTTGGCCAACTAGAACTGCTTGATGCGCTGAAAGCCAAAGCCAAAGCTCGTGGTTTGTGGAACTTCTTCTTACCTGATGCAGAAACTGGGGAAGGTCTCTCCAATCTTGATTATGCCTACATTGCCGTCGAGTTAGGAAAGAGTCCGCTTGCCTCTGAGGCAATGAACTGCAGTGCTCCAGACACTGGCAATATGGAAGTGCTTGAGCGCGTTGGGACGCCTGCACAAAAGAAGCGTTGGCTTGAGCCATTGCTGGCTGGTGAAATTCGTTCGGCCTACGCCATGACTGAGCCCGATGTGGCTTCATCTGATGCCAAGAATCTTGAATGCAGCGCTGTCCGTGATGGCGACGAGTGGTTGATCAATGGCGAGAAGTACTACATCTCTGGTGCTGGTGACCCGCGTTGCAAGATCATGATCTGCATGCTGATGACGAGTCCAGATGCTGGCCCGCATCGTCGCCATTCACAGATTCTCGTTCCAATGGATACGCCTGGAGTTGAAATTCTTGGTCCGATGGAAGTCTTTGGTGAGGATGACGCACCACACGGCCACATGCATCTGCGTTTTACCAATGTGCGTGTGCCAGCGGACAACATGTTGTTGGGTGAGGGACGGGGCTTTGAGATTTCTCAGGTGCGTCTTGGACCTGGTCGAATTCACCACTGCATGCGTTCGATCGGTGCTGGTGAGCGAGCCCTGGAACTGATGATTCGTCGTGGACTCAGTCGCGAGGCTTTCGGTAAGCCGATCGCTCGACTTGGAAAGAACACCGAGGTCATCGCGAAAGCGCGTATTGAACTTGAAGCCTGTCGCTTGATGGTGTTGCGTGCCGCAAAGGCCATGGACACTATGGGTAACGCCGAAGCTCGTGTTTGGGTGAGTGCTGTCAAGGCCATGGTGCCGATTCGAGTCTGCGCAATCATCGATGAAGCAATTCAGGTATTCGGAGCAACTGGTGTGTCACAGTGGACGCCGTTGGCTCGCATGTACGCCAGCCAGCGCACGCTGCGTTTGGCTGATGGTCCCGACGAAGTGCACTGGCATGTCGTTGGTCGTAATGAAATCGCGCGTTACGAAGGTGAAGATAATGACACGACTCGCGCTGCACGAGAATCATCGGGTGGCCACTGATGACAAGCGCACCCGTGATCATCAGCAAAGAGATCAACGCCACTCCGCAAGCCGTGTGGGCACTGGTCAGTGACCTACCTCGGATGGGAGAATGGTCTCCTGAAAATCAAGGTGGGGAATGGGTCAAAGGTGCTACCGGTCCCGCTGTCGGAGCGCAATTCAAGGGTCATAACTCAAG
>CALGTP010000580.1 GCA_937902105.1 uncultured Actinomycetes bacterium | reverse complement strand
ATATAGCCAGCTTCATTGTAAATCTCTGCCAAAACCACCAAATCCATACAATTGGCGCTCCATTCAAAAAACACCAGTCATACGTATTCATCTACGAACGAGTCGTCGTCGGGTTCTTCGTCCTTTGCTGCCATGGCCGGTGCTTCGGGGAATACTGCTACGAGAATCTCCTCATCATCTCCTGCGCTCATATCATCAGCAACACTGATCCAATCACCCACATGTTCGTCTACGTCGACGACAAACTCAGCTGATTCCCTGAGATTCGTCGGTCTAGAGACATGTGGATAGATGCTACGTGGAGCAACTTGATGATGGGTTTCGGCCAGTGGCTCAGACACTTCGTCCTCTTCCACCTCATTCTGTCCATGTCCTTCTTCTCCGCCCTCCTCCTTTTTCTTTTGATCTCCTTCTTCCTCCTTCTGCTCCGCATCTCCCTCCTCCTCCTCTGCCAACTCCGCAAACATCTCCTTTGTGATGCGACTGCGCAGGCTCCCCTTAATGCTGGGCTTGCAGCACAGTATGACGGTGCACAACGATGCCAAAGCCAGAGCCATAAACACAGGCATGATCATAAACTCCTCAAGGAGACCGAACAGCGATGTTGTAAACCAACGCATACCATCGTCTTCGCTGACGCTTGCAAGAAACACCATCACAATGTACAAACAAAAGATGTTGTAGCCTATTGTAAAGAACCAGAAAGCGTATGTCTTCAACCTCCATAACATGAGTTTCTTGAACACAATTGAATCCGGATCGTCCAGCGTTCTTTGAAAGTTGATGCTTGCCAACCCAGCCAAAGCTGCAACCACACAGTCTGACGCCCAAGTGGAGATGATGCTGACCGTGAAGGATTGAACGAGTTTAGCGATCGGGTCGACTCTGGGTACGCAAGTGGGGTCCGATTTGTTGCTCATTGTACCACCTGTGGCATTGTAGAAGACTGCTGCAACTGCCATGGAGCTGGTCAGCTTGGTGATGACCAGGGCAAGGCGCGCAGTGTGTGACAAGAACATGCTCATGTAAGTCACAGAAACCCAAGGATGGACTGCAGGAACAATTGCGCAAGTCTTTGAAAAGATGTTACCAGCCAGGATTGCATCCAATGCTGAGGAAGCGCCACCTCGCAAATTGACCTCTGCTGCAACTTCGGTTGCAGCCTCTGTCAATGGCTCTGTCAAATCATTGGCCTTGACGGATGATGACAAACCACTGACGCTGATGGCAAGTTTCAGACTCTTGCCATCTAGCGATGTGCGATGCCCTTGTACTCGCGTGACGGTACTTTTCACGAGGCCCTCGGGCGCCTCCGACAGGTTCGCGAGCATCTCCTTCACCAGGCCCAAGAAGGCACTGAACGGCTCGAAGAGGATCGAGACGCACTCAAACGCATAACTTGCTCCCGCGATCACATTATCTTTGTTCATCGCATGCTTGGTCATCACCACCAGCCCAAATGCTCGGCTTAGGCCCGTGGATCGTGTCTTCTCCACATCCGGTTCCTCCTCCGGTTCCTTCGCCTCTTCGCTGCCTTCTCCAGCTTCTTCCTGCACTCCCACTTTTGCCCTTTCTCCGCCTTCTCCGTCTCCGCCGTCTCCCCTTTCTACACCTTTTCGCCCTTCTCTGTCTACTCCCCATTCTCTTCCCTCTCCGTCCTCTCCCCCTTTTCTGGCTTCTCCACCGTCTCTGCTTTCTGCTCGTTCTCTCCCTTCTCTGTCTTTTTCGCCTTCTTCACCACAACCTCCTTCTTCACCCTCTCCACCTTCTCTATGTTCTTCCATGCTCTGCATCTGAGCACTCCACCTCTGAGGGATCTGAGTGGCCATCTCATTGCCAGCCAGGCCGTTGCGGAACATATGTAGCTTTGAGATAATCCTCTTCCTCCATGCGTTGGTCGAATGCTTAGCTTCGCGCATGTCAGAGAGGCGAGCTACCACTAATGCAACTATGAATATGCCAATGGATATCCATAACGCAAGTGCAGGTCCCTTCGAAACCCAACCATTACCTGAAATTACTGCATCGAAGCCCTCTTGTGCAAACATTGCACCGGCATTGCTGCATCTGAGTACCTGTGCGATATCTCCGAATATTGCACCAAAAATCGTGAGATGGGTAGTTTGGCAAACTAAGGGTCCAGGATGGGTTCCATTTCCCTCTACGAAGATGCGGGTGAGGCCCTCGGTCGCCCAGCTGCCCTTGTCCTCGTCCCAGTAAACACACGAGGAGCCCTCCAGGGCAACCGGCTGAAGTGTTATATTGATCGGCTGCGCCAATTTAACATTCTTGAGGGGATTACCGTCTGAGTCGAAGAGGGTAAGACTCAGCGGGGCTGATGCAAGCACTGGCTTTGGAGCTGTTGCCTTGAGACCATCCCCATCCTCCCCACCATCTGCAGCTGCTGCCAGCTGTGCGGCCACATCCTTTGGTATGGGGGCGGCAGTCAAGGCCACAGGTCGTCCTCCAACTGAGAGCTGACTCAACACGGATGCAGGAATTGACACTGCCATACCTGCACCTTCGCCATCTTCAGAGTCACCCAGGCTTACCGTGGCGACACCGCCCTTGAAAGCACTCGGAGCGAAGACAGCGACGGTCATCTCAACGCCGGACTCTGAGGTCACTTTCTGGACAATCGGCTCCGTGACGTTGGTGAGGTCTCCGGCCAACGAAAGAAACTTTGTGGCGGTCGCTTTCTCTGCTTGAGCTTGTTTCTGAGTCACCTCTGCAGCGGCCTCCTTCAACATCGCCCGCATCACGGTCAGCGGCAGTGTGGTCGTAGGGCCTGCGTACGGTACGAGGGTGTTTGTGTTCGTGCTTGATGTAATACTTGTATACGTGAATATAATGCTGATGGTTGTGACTGTTGTGCTGATGGTTGTGGTGGTTGTGGCGGTCTCAGTTGTCATGCTTGATGTGGGTGTCGTGGTGCTTGTATGTGTGGTTGTAGTGCTGCTGGCTGTGCTTGTTGTGCTTGTTGTGCTTGTGTTCGTGTTCGTGTTTGCTGCGGCCGTCGACGTTATGGTGCCCGTCGTCGAAGATATGG
>CALGTP010000579.1 GCA_937902105.1 uncultured Actinomycetes bacterium | reverse complement strand
AAAGTCATAAGGAAAACCTAGACCAGATTTTGCAAGATTGAAGCATCCGCAATACCCACGAGTGATCTCTGATCAGTTCGCAGGATATTGGATTGTGTAACCAGGGTTATCGGGGTTGATACGACCCGAACCCTGATTACCAAATAAGACAGTTGCTGCGTTCCATAGATCTTCCACGAGATCCCAGCCGGCTGCATTGGTCTCTTCGTAGTGACCTTGGGGTTCTCCCAACTCGCGCCCTAACGCCTGACCATAACGACACACTGCTGCCAGCGCTGCGGCATCAGCGGCGGTGTAGGCCGCTGCGGCATTGGGATCATCTGTGATCTTCTTACATGTCAGCCCACCCACGGAATCGGCATGCTCAATAATTCCCCGAGCATTCAGATCAACACAGGTTGTGCCAGCGGGCAAAGCGATTTCTAAACATTTCAATCGGTACTCAGACACAGGCACCCAGTATCCAAGTTCTTCAGTCCCAAGACCAACAGTAAAGAGCACATCACGTTGTACCAGAGACATCAGATAGCCCGGAATGTCGTAATCAACTCCCTCAGCATGAAGTCCTGGACCTTCCAAATAATACTTGGCCGTATTTGTATCAAAGTCGCTGGGCAGACCCACAACTAGTTCTGGCGGCAATTCACCAGGCATGAAGATGAAGCCGACTGGACCAAGATCCAAAAATGAGATGCGCGTTTTCAGCACATCACCAACGCGTATCTCGCTATCAGTCAAAGGTGTCAGCACCGGATCGACTTCGAGGACTCCGTTGTCACTGGCACAGGTCGCGTCAGATTCTGGTTGGCCTGGCTCGCAGGTATAGAGCATCGGTGGCTTCCATGCAAGATCGCCATCACCGATCAATAGACGGAAGCCGATGTTCGTCAACTTGGTATAGAAGGGTTGCGTCGTGAACGAAACCTTGTCAACCGTGATCGGCTCCGCCTTGCTGACTAGATCAATCACTGCCTGTGATAATTGCGCCCCAATAGCTTCGGTACGCGCCAGATTGCGGCACCGTAAATCCTCACAACCCAAGACCGGTTCTGCCCCCTCAGGTGCCGTCCAACCATTGCCCACTGGATGGGTGTCAGTGATCTTCCAAACATCTGCATCGCCTGGTCCAATCTGACTACCGACTGCACCATTGAGATACAAAATGTCACCGAAACCTTGACTTTGCAGATTTTCGCGTAACACTCCCGGATAGTCAGCAGTGAAGTATCGACCATCAGCTGAACATGAGTCAGCATCCCAACCTTTTTCGACGCAGATGGCATCGAGATTTGGTACGTCGGGCGGATCCCAGCCGAGTGTGGTTTCTGGATGACTGTTCCATTGCACAACCGTGGCGATCGGTGCACGATCTTGGCTTGTGAGGGCGAGGACATTGAGTCGCGGATCAAAGACGATTGGGTCGCGTCCATCGCTGACACCAAATCGATGAACACCCGTAGCGGCCCTAGCCACCGCTGGCTGAAGGTCGCTCACCGCATCAGCTACAACGCCGGCGATGACGTCGGCCATATGGGAGTACCAATCATCATTGATGGAGAACGCTGTATCTGGGCCGTGATGATTATGAGTGGCATTGATCATTATGGGTACGCCCTGCCAATCTGCAGGTAGTAACACTTGTGCTCGACGCTCAATTTCATCGGCATCACTAGAAAAAATCATGTACACATCGACGCCAACCAAGATGGCGCGTTCGCCATTGTTGTCAAGAGCTACCGCTGTGGCACGGATATCATCGTGCACCCAACTACCGTCGCTATCGCCATTGCCGACATCAACTGAACCCTGATCAAATGTCTTGACATAGACGCCGATGTCATTGGGCGCAATCGTGGCAGCGCTCCAACCTGGAGCCTCTGACAAATAATCGGTCGTCCCATCAAGAGTCGGCAGCACTGAGGCACTGGCTGACCCCGCCAACAAAGAGGATTCACTCGGGACAGTGGTATCAGGGACCTCGGTGCCTTCAGGCC
>CALGTP010000578.1 GCA_937902105.1 uncultured Actinomycetes bacterium | reverse complement strand
CTGCCGAGTTGTCGGGTGCAGCTACAAAAATTGCTCAAGCATTTAAAGGCAAAGATTAAATTCTGTGGCCTCACTTGAAACCGTCCGGTCTTTTCTGACTGAAGAACATGGCCTGGCTGTCGTGTCTACCGTTCAGTCCGATGGTGCGGTTCTATCAACCGTTGTCAATTGTGGCGTTGTTGATCATCCCATTACAAAAGAGCCACGCGTCGCATTCGTTTCTGTAGGAAGTGCCGCACGTCTAAAACACATCCGACGTGGCTCGTTGGTAACGGTCGCAATTCGACGCAGCTGGAACTGGGTAGCGGTGACCGGTGATTCTGAACTCATTGGACCCAATGACAACGAACTTGGCCTCAGTTCGGACAACGTGCGAGTTCTGCTTCGAGACATTTTCATGGCAGCCGGCGGCACTCACGACGATTGGGACACATACGACCAGACCATGCTCGACGAGGCTCGGACTGCGGTTCTCGTCACACCATCTCGTATTCGCAGCAACGTCTGACATCTTCGAGGGCACCTCAGAGATTCAGCAGTTGGTGACTGCTCGCGCTACGTCTGGTCTGCATATTGAGCGGCCACAAAAACGAGGTGGCACCCCTGCGGTCTTATCTATACCCCGGGAATTAGTTGAGAGTTCAACCAAACGACTAGCTAGAAGTGCGGGATGACGTACACATCGCACCGATAGTTGCGTCATTGGCTTCAATATGGGTCATAGTTAGAAAGTAGCCAGTAACTTTCACTCGTCCTATATGACATAGGCTTTCTCAAGATAAAGGGGTACCCATGAACGGTGATCAAATGATGAGGGCGCATTCAGCAACTCTTCCTGCGCCACAGTTCGATAATCCCGCTTGGGTGACCCCCGCAGCGTTGGCTGATGCTCGGGTTGCCATTGTTACGTCGGCGGCCTTATACGCAGTTGGTGACGAAGCCTTCACATCTGGCGACACGGGTTACCGGTTCATTGATCGCGATCGTCGTGATCTAGTTCTCGGTCACTGGAGCCCCAACTTTGACCAGATGGGTGTGAAGATGGATCTCAATGTGGTGTATCCAATTGATCGTCTTGAAGAATTGGCTGGACAAGGAATTATTGGTTCTGTTGCACCTCGGCATGTGTCCTTTGCCGGAAATCAACCAGACGATGTATCAACGATTCGTTTGGATACCGGCCCGTCAGCGGCCGCGCGACTTCGTCAAGATGGCGTCGATGTTGTCATCTTGACCCCTGTTTGACCTCTTTGTACGCGCACCGTGAGTGTGCTTGCGCATATTTTTGAAGCAGCAGGAATTGCAACAGTTGTGTTGTCCTCCGTCCGTGAAGTCGCACAAAGAGTTGCTCCGCCGCGAGTACTACATTGTGAGTTTCCACTCGGTCGTCCATTAGGAATTCCCAACGATGTTGAGTTTCAGATGGACGTATTAAGTAGAGCTTTTGCCCTGTTAAAGGAACCATCTGGCCCTGTTTTAGTCGATCATCCAGTCGTGATCGAAACCGATGAACAACCAGTATCTTGTGCCATTCCGCCGCGGTTTGATGCGTCACTGCCCCCATGTGTGGATGAGGCTCGTGGTATGAGAAGGGCCTATAACCGAGCACTAGACCACAGGGGAGTCACTTCGGTCGGTCGGTGTATCACGGCCGATGAAGTACCGAATGCATTAGCGGTTCTTCATGCGATTGCGAAGGGGCAGGATTGGACGACAGTAGAAATTCCCGGTGGGAACGTAATGGCGCTATGTCATGACATTCGTACGTATTACGAAGAAGCCGCACTTGAATTGATCGATGGTCCAGCTCCAGGTGGAAGAGCCATGGAGAATTGGTTTTTTGAGGTAACAGAAGCAGGTAAAACTGTTTTAAATGCACGAGCAGCGATGAAAGAATCTGGTGCCAAATTTCCCGTTTGGTTCTATATGGCTCCGGGTAATCGCTAGATACGACGTAGTCAATAACGGGTGTATCTTTTCCGTATTTTGAGTTCTGTTTGTGGAATATTCGCAACGAGCCTATGCCGCTTTGACTTAGAAAGATTGTTGGGACCCTTGACTGACGCACACCTCAACGCTATTTCCTAAGATTCACACCATCTTGAGGGCACCTCAGAGATTCGGCGACTGGTGATTGCCCGTGCAATCTCCGGCCTGCGCATCGAGCAATCTTGCTGTGAGGTGGGCGTCGCCCCACCGTTAAACGGGTAGAGCTGTCATGTACGCAAATCGCTTGCAATCGTTGACGAGATGTATCTCGAAGGTCTGGCTATGAAGCGTGCCCAGATTCGCCGAGAATGCCCGGATATCAGTGATGAATCTGTCGAACAGTTGCTACAGGACTGGATCACACATCGTCCCATGGATGCGCCTGGTTGAGCTATATATTTCTGACGCGCTCTCGGGATTTTTCTTATGCCTTGGCGCGGGTTCGTCGCAGCAGTGGGTCAGCGATTCGTAACGCGTTGTCGGCCAGTCGCATGACTTTTCCGGCAGCACCTGGAGTCGTTGAGTCAATCAAATTGCCCATGACAGCAAGTGTAATATCGGCGGCAACTTGAGTTCCGACAGCGAGGCGTAAACCAGGTCGCAATAACCACGGATGACCAATGATAAAACTGAATCGTCGACCTGTGCGTAAGAACGAATCGAATCGTTCGCCGACTTGCGTGTCGTATGAACTTGGTGCGGTGACTGGATTGTC
>CALGTP010000577.1 GCA_937902105.1 uncultured Actinomycetes bacterium | reverse complement strand
GGGGGGGGGGGGGGGGGGGGGGGGGGGGGGGGGGGTGGGGGGGGGGGGGGGTCCGGGAGAAGTGGGCGCCGGGGTGATGGGGTGGGGAAGATCCCGTGGAGGGGAGGGGAATGGGGGGGAGGGTCCCCAAGGAGGGGGAAAAGCAACCCACCTACTAATTTCGTTCGCGTAAACGCATATACATGAATATGTGTACAATATACAGATACATATATGCTGCATTATTTATCTAAAGGTCAATGCTGCAAAAACCCATCCTCTCCGGCTGACTTGAGCAAATCGTCTTTCCGAAACCAGGTGCTGGTTGAACTTGAGCTACTTGTTTTTTCGAAGCCTGGTGCTGACGAAGACGCCGGAACCGGTGGATCATCTGGTGGTGGCACAGGTTGAGCCTTTTTATCCGAACCAGCAAACTTCAGGAAACCCCTGGCGCATTCAGCAACACTCACGCTATCAGTAGCGTCTTCGCTGTCGTTGATTGCCCCAGGCAATGCAATGGTGGAAGCATCGCTTTCAGAGCCAGAATCACGGAGGTTGGTAGTGTTATCTGCCCTCGCAGCAAGCCATTCTTCCCAATGACGTTGATCAGCTTCAGGATCTCCATCTTCCGACCCAAAAGCGTACTCTTCGAACAAGTCGCCCAACTCAGCAGCGACCGATCTCTGGTACTCGGGAAAAAGCTCGTGACTCTGGATCTTGTCGATGTCATTGGTCAGCTGGTCTGTCTCTTTGTCGTTTGTGGCAGCCTGCGCACTGGAACTTGGTAAAGAGGCCGAGACGGAATTGTCTGTCGATGAAACCGGAGCCACAACTGGATCAGGTGCGCTGGCATCTTCGCAGTTACTGCCTTTGCGCCGGACACGGCGCTTGGTCGCCAAAGGCTCATCTGGCACTTTGTCACACGTGGCAAAGAGTGCCTTCTTTGCCGCAGCCTTGGCAGCAGCAGTCGCCTCTCTGCTCGTAGTCGTCGCGTTTCGTTTCTTCGGAGCCATGGCTGTGCGAGGACGTGTCTACTGAAAGTGCAGTCGTGGGCAGATCGCCCTTTAAATAACAGTTCGCAATTATCAGCAGGTCGCCCTTTAAATAACAAACAAAATCGAAGTAAATTGCGATTGTTTGCAGACTGCTACTGTTTGTGGGGAATTGCCCGTAGAATAACAAGCAAAGTTGATGTATGGCTGAACATGCAGCCTCACGGTGCGCGGTGACTTCAAGTGTTGATGCTGCTGAACCAAAACAGAACTCTGCAATTCAAACGATGTGAACCAACTCCCACCAACACAATCCACAAGTGACAAGTGTATTGCTAAGTCTGTGTGAAGAAGCAAATCGACACACGTGATTTTGACCGACGTAAGCGGATGAGGTTAAGCTCACCATGGGCTGAAATGATAATACCAATTTGACAAACAAAACACCTCACAATAAATATTGAAGTTCATATCTTCCAAGCCCCTGTGCATATCAACAGCGATCTTGAACCATGCACTGCATGCGTGCACACACGACTCAAACTACCAACACAACTATTGCAAATGAAATCGACAGAGCAACTACTCCTGTGAGAAAGCATGCGTCCCGCTCAAGCGAACAAGAATCGCAAATAGTGGACTGTTGATCAGCGAGTATTTTCCAAATCCAGTTACTCAGCAAACATCTGTTGCTATGCTCTTACTAAGCGACTATAAGTCGCTATGCTCTTACAAAGCGACCATAAGTCGAAAATATCCCTTGTTGGGCAGTCACATTGCTCACAATGCTCTTGCGCGGCACTTAGTAGCACTTACTATGTAAGTGCGGGGCACGTTGCATGAACGTGCAAACAAAACCAAAACATAAAATGTGCGTACGCGCACAACCTGTACAACGTCGACTAGTCGTCGATGATGGGTCCAGCAGGAACCAGTAGCAGCCAAATCTGAGGACGCTGGAACAATCGAATAAAAGTAGAAGTCTCACACACACACCCTGGCAGAGCTTGTTCAGAAAGTCTAAGCGACTGCTGGCTTGGGGTCAGGTAGAGTATCATCTTCCTGTGTCAATGTCGTCGCTGCTGCCTGCAATGTGGCCGGGATGTTAAGGAACTTGTCCTTAGCCGCGTCTAGCACTTCCACAATGGCTGCAGCAACCTTTCCCTTCAACTTCTTGCCATTCGCCAAATGCTGCGACGCAGTCTTTGTGTTGATAAGCATTGCCAGCGACAACGAACCGAGTGTCGATAACGCTGAATGAATTTGAATCTTCAGCTCCTGCGGTACGGGGAAACATGAGCACAACTGACATACCGCAAACGAATGGCACACAACCAACCTAGATGCTGTATCCAATCGTGAGGGAAACGTTGGGTTTGAAATCATAAACTTGAATTTGCACACACGTGCGAACAGCTGAATAATTTACCGATCCTTGGCCGACGCGTAAAGCACCTCAACGTCTGTGCCCCAAGATGCTGCGTCCGCTTTGCCACTTGCAAGAGCGGTCTCTGCCTTGGAAAGTGCCTTCTGCAACTTCTCAGAAAGTGGGGAGAGAGTCTTCACATAGACGGTGATCTGCTCTATGATGAACTCAGGGATATCCTTTAGGCAAGTTCTGATAGCATCGATGCCCTCATCCATTGGCTTCATGACCAAGCCCATTCTATCACCAGAGAGTTTGTCTGAATCGGCTAGAAGTTCTGTCACGAAAGCTAAAAAAATCTCTTTAGTAGGGTACTCATTCACGAACTTGGACTTCGGGGAGTCCAACTCTGCGTAAATATCCGCAAGGAGCTGGCTAATGTCTACATCGTTTCCAGGATAGCAATCGGCAGCTGCATGGATCAAGCTCGCCGTTTCTGCGATAGCCTGTTGAGCTTCATTCGAGAGCGGCAGAGCCTTGCAGGTGACCAGGAGCGTGCCTAGGTTGTAAATGCAAATGCGATTGCAAACGAAGCTAGGCTCTTTATTTGCTGTACATATAAAACAAACAGCTGATCACGATCGTGAAGCGACTAAGGTAGAAACGAATCCTAACAAGGAGTTTCGAGGTCGTTGCCATAAACTTCATGGTCGCAACTTCCTTCCCGGATCGTGTTGCTGCAATCAACATCAGTTGCTCGGACGATGTCTCCAGGTCTTTCATGTGTGCCGCTGAAATGGTGGTGGAGTCCTTGGCCTGGTTGCGGAAGTTTGCTCCGCAAACATTCAGCTTCACCAAACAAATAAACATGTTGAAGCCAGTTGACCATTAAAAAACCTGCCAACGGCTTAAAACGTTCTGGTGCTGCATGTTCCAAGCCCATGTCCTGGGCGAGTATGTCGCCGATCTTTATCTTGTGAGTCTGGACAGCTTGATCGGTCTTGGAATTTTTGAGGTTGTCCAAGATGTTGACAATTGAGGCGATTCTCTGGTGCAAATCACTGGGGCAGGATCCAAACAATAGAGAGTGGTTAGCACTCAGGTTGCGCACTGATTCCACTGCCCGAACTGACTCAACAGCCGATAATTCTTCTGAGGCGGCCTCGCAACACAGTGCACTAATGTGTTGGCAACGACAGTTGTACAGTTCTGCTAAAACAAAGAGGTTGGATGAAGAAAACGAACTAACATGGTGTATTATCCACGGTGGCATGTTTGAAACTCATGGCCTTCTTGATAGTGGCAGCGAATGTCACGAGAACACTGTGGATCTCCAAAACTACAGGCAAATGCCCCAACGCTAGCTGATGGCAGGCCTTGGTGTCCACCACTCGGGACAAGTTGCAGAAACTCCATTCTGGTAGAACGGGAATTGCACCGGACGCCAAGTAGTCGGCGCAAGACTGTTTGACCCATGGACACAAGTCTTCATCGACATGGCTTGTCACCAACTGCTGCAGTATATTCTGCAAAAGGTCCTTGGAATCTTCGCAATACTGTTTCGTTGTTTCCGAGCCGGCTTTTGGGATTGCATTTCGAAGATTGTCAATTGCCTCAACTAGTGTCGCCTGCAATTCGTGTCTCTCGCAGGTATTCCGAGTCTGTTGCAGTTTTTCCATCGTAGTTGTCAAGCCCTGCAAACATCCCAATTCCTTCATCTTCTTCTCAGCGTGGAGCCTGACCACCTTTATGAGTTGTTTTCCTTGTGGAATGTTGCCAAAGATTGCTGCCAAGCCAGAATCGTCGTCGATAGCCTGAAGAGATGCACTGTCCAAAGAGTCACAAGCCGCAGATACAGTTGCAGGCAAGAACTTTGAGGGCTCAAGGATGGCACGGATATGATCTATGGTGCAAGCCAGCTCGCCGGTGATGAACTTCACGCTGGACAATTGTGCAACCAGAGATTTAAGTTGATCCAATGCATCGCTACCGATAGTTACCTGCAGGGAAATACACAAGTGTTCGATGTGAATTGACCGCTCAAACACAACGCAGTACGATGCAGCCGAAAACAAGACATGACAGCTGACAAAGATATCAGACAAACATGTTGAGCAACACTCCAGCCGTGTGGCCTTCTGTATCGGCATAGCACGCAATAGCTTCTGAAAGATCTCGTTAAGCATCATGTTCCAGTAGCGAATGCCATCGGACTCGCCCAACGTTGTTTCGATCCGGATCTTGGAAGTAGTGCAAAAATCTGCCCATCGACTCCATCTCAAATCAAGCAAGCACATACATTTCAGAGCACGCTTGTGGATGGATTGGGCCATCTCCCAGTTAGTAGAATGTGATTGAATCAACGCCAGAAGGTTGTCGTCGTCAGTCGCTGAATTGCCCCCCTGCAAGTCCTTACAGATTGAGGAGATCTCGTCGAGCTCGGTCAGCATCGACTCTAAGTCATCCTTGACCAACGGGATCTCTTTTCGGCGGGTCAGGCTCTTCAGCTTGGCTCTAATGGACGCCATTACAGCAGAAATATGCTTAACCGCACAGCGCATAGCCTCATTTAGCTGGCTGTCAGCTGATGGAACGTCCTTCATGATAGTCTTCCGCATGTTGAGTAGCTGGTCATTGAAATGCTGAAGCAGCTGTTCATCTCCATCGTCCATATTGCCGGAACAAACCTTTGGCGAAGACGACTCGAAAGCCAAATCAGAAGGTCGTTTTGTCGGAGTAGTGCCAGACTTTTTCGGAGCACTACCAGGATTGCCAGAAGGCTTGGCGCCGGTCGCCCTAGTCTTCGGTTTGCCTGCCGGTTTTGCCTTCGTGGCAGCAGATTTACCAGCAGCAGCTTTGGTGGCGGACTTCTTTGGCGATGTTGAAGCGGCGCCCATAAAGGTTAGGAACGGCACTGAGGGAACAAAATCCGAGTCGCTGTCGTCGGAAACATCCTTTGCAACAACGTCTACTGCATGACCAGCATCAACGAGAAGTACTGGATTGGTTGTTCCAGCCTTGCTTCCCGCTGAGTCTTGAATCGCACATGGAGTTAAACGCTGGGGCTGGTAACTTCTACATTTGGGTTCATCATATACATCTGCGATGGACATTGAGGCTCTGGCGTCAGTCATCGACTTCTTTGCAAACTTGTGAGCTGTGTGGGCTGCAGCGTCGGCAAACTCCAAACCAACTCCAGTTGCATCACAGTCGACCAGCTCAGTGGATTTCGTAACCTTTGTTGCTATCCTGTTGATACGCTTGAACCAACCACTCCTGCCAGATTGCACATTTACACCAGCCATGCGCCTGCCATCCTTACCAAGTTGTAGGAACTACGAGAGCCCACAAACAACTTCCGTATAGAGCAACACAGAATGACATACGAACGAACTCATGCTAATATGGCTCAGTTTCTACGTCCTCGTAGACAATTTTATCAGCTGGCACATCGGTCCCAAAAGGTTTGTCCGCCAAATACATAGTCAGTTCGACCCAATAAACCTCCGGTGCTTCCAAGCCGCTCTCGATCTCCTCGTTCGCAATCACACGGATCCTGGGACCCAAGCTGCGATCGGCCCTCATCCTCCCAGAAGGATTGTCGTTCCGGAATCGAATCAACTTGCTCAACTGCTCCTTGGTTGGCAGCAAATCATCGTAACATTGTGGAAACAAAACGATATGAATATAAATACCGGCTACCAAGACACATGAATAAATCGGTACTAGTATGGATACGATACGGATGTGTTTTGGCTGGGCATAGCGATGCATGGAGGCCAATATGGAAACAGAGAGGTTCTGGTGCAAGAAAATCTGATACCAGAACAGCTGACGAGAACTTGAATAACATAACACTCAATGCGTTGGCTTAGCTAAGTACAGGTCCATCCACGCATGGTGACGGGTTGGATCTTTCTGGAACAGCTTCTCCAAGCCTTTGAAGCACGCAGGGACGCAATCAGCACCCCAACCACCAACGTCAAACACCTTCGTTGGAAGAACATCGAGTTCGCAAACGATTGACTCCTATCAGCTCGTTACGCAATCCATGCATGAATTAGTTCTAACAGCAAAGGTCCCAGCAAGAAGGCACAGCCGACACTTAGTCCCAGACGGCTTTACAACAGTGCCTCTACCCCACGGGACCAAACCACAAAACAATGGGAATGCTTCGAGAGGAACAGGAGAAATGGTACTCGAGAAGGTCTTGCACACAGAGCACCGTTTGACAACATAGAGTTTGGCGTTGATGCCAGCTCGGACCAGAATGGAGGGCGGAATGATAGGTGCACCAGAAATATCATCTCCACGTGAACTTGCTGCCACAGTTGATCCACCACGGTCGGACACCACGCTCATCACGATACACAGCCGCAACCTAAAAGGGTGGATGGCCTGGCACAAACAAATACAGTTCGAGACTTTTGAAATCGTTTGTGTAGGCCACGGATACAAGACATGAACACATAACTAGTTCTGGGTTTATGAAATAAAACTCCTCCCAACAATTGACAAGATAGCACCAGTCAAAAATACAGATTCTACATATTTGGTTAGCAGCACGGTATGGAAATCGCGGTGTCAATCAGGGGTGCACTCAGGGCGTGTCTGACTGGTAGGACCATATAAGGGGACCCCTGTATATAAGATTTTACTTATAAATTCACACACAAAGCGGTCCCATTCAAGTGTCCCACCAGTTAGCTAGATCAGGAGTACACACTTGCGAATGTCTGATAACTGTTGAGAGTCGACGCCGGCATCGTGTTTGAAAACCATCTAGTAAAAGACACCCCTCAAAGAATGGTGTCAAAGCGAACATCCAACTCAGGTTACAAATACGTATTATCCGATCAGCTATCACTTAAACAGCAACCGAGTGTGACTTCAATGTGAGAGACTAAACGCAAGCATCATAATTGTCTCTAACGATTTAATGAATATGAGGCAGTCACTTGACACTGGTTGTGGCAAAGTGTTCAGCAAATTGAATCGGTATGTTTTGAGTCGAAATGGCGGCACTTAATTTTCAATTGCGAATATCGCAACAGAGCCATAACATATGGCATAACAAAAATGTCGAGAGTCACGCATTTGCGTGATCTCTCACTATACAAAGCACATATTGGTCGAACAATCAGTGAGTAGCATAGCCATAATGAACTTCCGAACCTGGAATCACAAACACAGCACCCATCTGCGTGTGAAACACATTATGGTGGCAAACCTCACAGAATACACGCTCAGATCCCATAACCTGAGGAGGTCAGAGGCCACAGTATCACTGCAACCGCGTCGCACCTGAGAAAGACTGACAATGATAGCGCAGTGGTGCATGAAAACATACACTGATCTACATGTAATTATACCAGGTAAATGTGTAGTGGATCGCACCATATTATAAGGCATGTGTGCAAATGTGTCGTACACGTGTAACATGTATATACGAAAACAAGGTGCCAATGTAGCGACCCACATAGTGATCAACCGTACCACGCATCGAACCAGGTACCGTACCACCGCACCGTACCCGTACCATGTACCGCGCCAAGGACCGTTCCAAGTAGCGTACCCCGTACCGTACCCCGTACCAGGCACCGCACCAGGGACCGTACCAAGTACCGCACCCCGTACCGTACCCCGTACCAGGCACCGCACCAAGGACCGCACCAAGGACCGCACCCCGTACCGTACCCCGTACCGGGCACCGCACCAGGGACCGTACCAAGTACCGTACCCCGTACCGTACCCCGTACCAGGCACCGCACCAAGGACCGTACCAAGGACCGCACCCCGTACCGTACCGACTTAAGGTCACCAAAAAGGGACTTAAGGTCA
>CALGTP010000576.1 GCA_937902105.1 uncultured Actinomycetes bacterium | reverse complement strand
GAGCGCATCCCTGATAAGGATGAGGTCACAAGTTCGATTCTTGTTAGCCCCACGGTGAAAATGCTCAGACGCGCCATAGGGGCACTGACTCTGGCCTGTCTGTTCACAGCCGGGTTACGTCTTCGCGGTCGAGGTGGGATTCCGCCCGAGCGTGGTGGATGGCGCGAATTAACCCGACCCAAACCATGATCGGAGCCGAGTGATGAGTCAGTCGGTAGCCGTCGTCGGAGTGGGTGTGGTTGGTTCGCGAGTGGCGCGTCAATTGACCGCCAGTGGAATATCTGTTTTAGTTCACGATGTTCGCCGAGATATGCAAACGATGGTGGCTAAAACACTGCGCGCCCAGGAACTTGTTGAGATCGCTGATCTCCGAGTGGAGACAACGCCCGTGGTGGTCATCGCCACTCGTTCTTCTCAGGCGGCAATGGCCAAACTGCTTCTAGAACTTGGTCATCATGTGGTCAGCACCAGTGATGATGTGCGCGACACGGATGAACTTTTGGCTCTTGATGAGTTGGCACGCACGATGGGTCGAGCGCTTGTTATCGGAGCCACAGCGAGTCCAGGTCTCAGTGGTTTATTAGTTGCTGAGTTAGCCACGCGGGTTGATGCCATTGATGAGATTCATGTGGCGTTCCACGGCACTGGTGGTCCAGAATGTGCGCGACAACATCACCGAGCTCTCGCAGGTGATGCAGTTGGTTGGTATGACGGGGAATGGATTAATCGACCCAGTGGAAGTGGGCGCGAATTGTTGTGGTTCCCTGAACCCATTGGCGGCAAGGACTGTTATCGCGCCGAGTTACCTGATCCTGTGCTGTTACATGGGGTGTATCCAGATGTTGCGCGAATCAGTGCGCGTTTGTCGGCCAATCGGCGCGATCGCCTCACGGCACGATTACCGATGTTGGCTCCACCCCATGCTGAAGGAGGCATTGGCGGAGTGCGCGTGGAGATTCGTGGTTCGCTTAACGGCGAGCGCTGCACTGAAGTTGCAGGTGCGGCAGAACGAACAGGGATTATCGCTGGGGCAGTAGCGGCCACCATGTCGCAGGAGTTGCTGCACAACAATCGCCGGCTCGTGGGAGCGGTTGTGCTCGGTGATCCTGCGCTAGATAATCGCTCGTTACTTGACGCGGTCATTGGCCGTGGCGTCACGGTGTATGAATATTTTGGTTCACGGGCGTAGATTCTCGTTATGAGTCGCGTTGATATTCACGACATTGCAGCGCAAAGACTGCAGGCCATTAATCAACGCTATTCAGCGCGCCGCCGCCGCCTTGTTGAGGCTTTAGAAAAAGCTCCTCATCCACTGGTGGCTACGGACATCGTTTCTCTTGACGAAGAACTTCCTCAAAGCAGCGTCTATCGAAATCTTTCCGTGCTTGAATCTGCTGGCGTCGTTGTCAAGGTGCTCACCAACGGAGATCGCGCTGCTTTTGAACTCGCTGAGGAACTCAAAGGTCATCATCACCATTTGGTCTGTGTGCAGTGTGGACTTGTTCTTGATATTGAGATTCCCGCCAAGGTTGAGCAATTGCTTGACTCAGGTGTTTCGAGCGTTGTTCAAGGCGCCGGGTTCACTCTGCTTGGACATCGCCTTGATTTGATGGGCCGGTGCTTTGAATGTCAAAGCTCAGTGGTCGGTCTTTAGACGCTCAACGTTTTTCGAGCCCGTCAATGCGTGTGGAGAGTTGTTCCACGACGTCGGTCAAGCGGGTGATCGCTTGAGTAATGGCCTCGGCATCTAGATGATCGCGCAAATCTTCTGTGGTGACGATGTCACTGAGCGAGACGCGAACGCTGGCAATCTCTCGGGCGAGAAACTCGGTGTCAGCCTGAGTTCGTTCGGCAACGCGGCGGTCTACTTCTGCTTGTGTTCTGTCACGACCTTCTTGACGATTCTGCGAAAGCAGAATTAAAGGAGCTGCGTAGGAAGCTTGCAGAGAGAGCACCAATGTCAAAAGCACGAGTCCACGACCCCATGGGTCAAACTGCCAAGAATCGGGAAGAACAAAGTTGTAGATGATCCAAACAATGATCAAGAAGGATTGCCACACCAAGAACCGAGCAGTACCCAGGGTGCGGGCGATGGATTCTGAGAACTGACCAAATGCGTCGTTGTCGTAATGAACACCAATCCGCCGCCGCTGACGGGGAACAGCCAAGTCTTCTTTACGCTTCATGGCGGCTCCTTTCTGTCGGTGGCTCTTACGGCGGTGGGTTCATTTCGCTCACAGTATGCCCGCTAAATGGGCATTATCGGACGGGAGTGTCTTGTCTTCGGCGTTGTCGCCACCCAGCGGGCAGGGTTCGGTCAAGGACGTCGTCCACAGTAATAGCCCCCAAGAGTCGGCCCGCTTCGTCACAGACACCGATCGCCAACATGTTGTACGAGGCCAATCTCTCGGCAACTTCACGGTCGCTGATCTCGGGGGTGATGGAGGGCTCGGCTTCTAAGCAATTACCGAGTTCCATGCTTGGTGGCTCGCGTAAGAGACGCTGGAAATGCACGACTCCCAGATATTTACCCGTGGGAGATTTGTATGGAGGACGACAAATAAATACTTGAGCGGCAATTGAAACCATCCATTCGGGGTCACGAATGCGGGCCAATGCTTCGGCAACTGTATCTGTGGGCCCCAAGATAATAATTTCCGGGGTCATCAATCCACCAGCGGTGCCCTCTTCGTACGACAGCAATCGTCGCATCATTGCGGCATCTTCGTCGTCCATTGCATCGAGAATTTTCGTGCGTTGTTCGCCAGGCATTTCCGCAAGAAGGTCGGCCAGGTCGTCGACTTCCATTTCGTCCAGAACATCCAGCAGACGTTCCATGTCCAGACCTTCAATGAGACCGACCTGCTCTGCCTCTGGAAGTTCTTCCAGCACATCAGCGAGACGGTCGTCATCCATTGCTTCGGCGAGTTGTCGGCGTTGTGCAATGGGTAATGAGCGAACAACTGCCGCCACATCAGTGGGATGCATATCGTGAAGTCGCGCCGCTTCAGCGGCCATTTCGGTGACGGCAGCGAAGAGGTGAGAAACCTCGCGCCAATCAACTAGGCGGTGTGTCGGTCGACGACGTAACGCACTGCGCGTCGCTAGTCGGACCTGGGCGACTTCCCAACCACCCGACTTTGAGTCACTTCGTTCACGCAAGGCCACATCGCTGACATGTTCGTGACCAACTTTGCTGTCAATCACATCGCGCCCGAGAAGGCGCTCACCCTTTTTGATCTTGAAAGGGTTGAGGTCAATATCCCAAGAACGCAAGCGGGCGCCGTCAATGCCCAAGTCGCTGATTCGTCCAGCGTTGACGAAAATCCGCCGGCGCTGGCTAGTGGCGGTGAAACCCACAACTCGCGGGGCGCTTCCCGCTCGACCGGGGACGATGACAATGTCGTCGAGACGGCCAATACTGGCTCCGCCCGCGTCAAGCAAGGGCAAACGCGTGATTCGAAATGCATAGATCAGGTCTGCGGCCATATGGGCAGGCTACCTCCGAGCCCAACGACGCTGATGGCAACTGAATCGTGTTATTGGGTGCGAGCGATGACTTGTTGGGCAACTTGTCCGTAGCGTTCGAGGCGCTCTGGGTTGATGACCGCGTTATACAGAACTAATCGCTGAGAAAGACCGTTAAAGCGCGTGATTAACTCATCGGCGAGACCATCCCAGGTTGCCTCGGCGGCGAAAACACGAAGATGCTCATCGGTGATCTGGGCCGCCATTCCAGCGAAGTCGCCAACTTTTTGTTTTTCTCGAATGCGCGCTGTCGTGCCTTCGAAGCCAGCCTCATCCCAAATGAATGAGTAGTTCGGGGTACTGCCATAGAAACTCAACATCATGCGGGCGTGTTCGCGGTCGGCGCGGCGTTCGGCATCAGTGTCACCAACAATTGTCATCACGGGAACAATGAGATCGATTTCCGAGGCCTTCCGTCCAACCTTTTTCGCACCAGCAGCGACTTGTGGAAGTACATGCCGGCGAAGATATCCAGGTTCGCCGATGGGGTGCACATGAACTCCATCAGCAACTTCACCAGCCATCCGCAACATCCAAGGATTCACTGCGGCGACATCAACTTTTGGATCGGGGCTTTCAATGGACCCAGGACTCCATTGAGGAGTGATGAAACTCAGATCGTAAAATTCCCCGTGGTGCTCAAGGGGTGCGCCGCGAAAAGCCCTGAAGCAGGCCTTGACAGCCAAAACATAATCTCGCAATCGCGGACCAGGTCGATCAAAAGCCACACCGTAGCGACGCACCACATGAGTCTTAACCTGCGTACCTAACCCCAAACGAAATTGTCCACCCGAGGCCTCTTGAAGTTCCCAGGCTGTGGATGCTGAAACGAATGGACTGCGCGGAAAAGCTACAGCCACGCCGGTGGATAGATGCAACCCGGGAGCACCCAAGGCCGCTGCCGCGACATTGAGATACGCAGTACGTCCACCTTCGGTAAAAAGCATGCCGGAAAAACCAGCAGTGTAAATTCTTTGCGCCAGCGCGCCAGTTTTTTGCAGTGGTAACGGTGTGGTCATGACATCTACAAGCACAATTCGCAGAGTAGATGCTTCAACAGGCTAGACATGGTCAACTAACAACAAATTGGGGGTTTGTGATGACGATGTCGGCGATTGAAGCATTAAAGAGTGAGCAAAGTCGGGCTGTTGAACTTTTGACATCTTTGACACCTGATGAATTGAGTGCCCAATCCGGTTGCACGGGCTGGAGAGTCCAGGACGTGTTCTGTCATATGGCCAGCGTGTTTCATTCAATAACCGAACCCGACTCGATTGAGGGTGGCGCTGGGGTTGACGTTGAACAAGATGCTGAGGTTCCCGTGCAAGCACGTAAGTCGTGGACTCGCGAGCAGGTTCTTGCCGAATATTTAGAGTGGAGCGACAAGGGAATTGCTGCTTTGGCTTTCATGAATACGCCCGAGATGGCTGACACGGTGATTCCGTTGTCAAATCTTGGGGCACACCCGATGCATCTCTTAGCTAACGCCATTGTCTTTGATCACTATTGCCATCTTCGTCACGATGTTGGTTTTGCTGTTCCTCGAGCCGCTGAATTACCTCGAGATGCGGCGGCGCTTGGGGCCACTGTGGAATGGATGTTGGCTGGGATTCCTCAAATGTGTGGTTCAGCGTTAGCAACTGCGCCGCGCCAAACACTCAATCTCGTTCTTGAAGGTGCGGGGGGTGGTTCGTGGGTTGTAGCCCCTGGTGAGGAATTGTGGACTGTGACGCCAGGCCGCAACGCCGATGCTCCGAGCGCGGTAAGCACTGCTCACGATTTTGTTTCTTGGGGGACTAAGCGCTCACCGTGGCAGAAGAGCACGGTTTTGCAGAACGGTAACGCTGATGCGGAAACTGTTCTCAACGCTCTGAACGTCATCTAACCCAATCGGACTTGGTGGAACTGGTGGCGAGATATGCCGCCAGGCGGCATATCTCGCCACCAGTTCCACCAAGTCTTACAGGGGCGTGGCACGATGTAAGACATGGAAGACGGCCTACCAATCACTCTTGCGCCCACATCATCAACATGTCCGCGTTGTCAGGCGTTACACAACGGGCGTTTTTATGGACCGTGCGAACAATGTCGCCAGCAACTGCAAGAGACGATGGGTGCTGCTGCTCGCCATATTGAAGTGGCCGAGTATGTCCCGAAGATGAATGTCACGCCCAACGCTGTGGCGACAAAAGACGACTAAAACTATTTTTCAGTTGGCAATTGATCCTCGCGCACGCCCCCACCAGGTCGAAAAGTTGCGCCACGATCATCGGTTTGAGCCTGCATTTGTTGCATCATCACGCCAAGTTCGGCTGAAGCACGTTCGTCACCCAAAATCTTTTGCATCACAGCGGCCCCGGCTCCGGCCATCAATGTGGCCTGATTATCGTTGAGAAATTTCATTGACGCACGTTGGCCAAGGGTGGTCTGATTAATTTCTGGAATGACATAGCGGGCAACGAGATCCCATGAGCGCAAAGTATTTTCTCTGTTTGCCCAGTCATGAGCGAAACCGAGAACAACACCGAAGCCGCCAGTGATCTCTTGAAGATGACGAATGGTTTTCACAAGATCATCGGGCGTGCCGATGATCGCCGTGCCGCCAGCGGTGATCATTTCCATGAGTTCCCATTTGTCTTCAACATGCTGTGCACCGGGTCGACCAAGGGTCCACACGTTGTACTCATTGTGCCACCGTTGCAGACCATCAACGGCTTGATTGCGGGCCTCTTCGCGAGATTCGGCGAGGTGGAAACTCAACATCACGCGCCAGTCACTACGATCCACACTCTGTCCGTGCTTGGCAGCAGACTCTTCAGCAAAAGACCATTGCGTTGGCAGTGCAGCGAGACCAGCAGTGCTATTGGAAGCGATAGAGAGGACTCCGCATCCGTATTTGCCGGCTAATTGCATACCTGAGGGGGACAAAGTTGATGCCGTCACAATCGGCAGTTCATCTTGCACGGGGAGAAGTTGCAGTTGTGCATCTTTCAACGTGAACCATTCGCTTTCGTGAGAGAAACGATCCTCTCCGCGCAGCAGACGCAAAATGACCCCCATGGCTTCATCCTGGCGATCACGCTGAAGGAGAGGGTCAATGCCCAATGTCCAAGCATCACTCGGTAGCGCGCCAGGGCCAGTACCGAACATGGCGCGTCCTTTAGTCATGTGATCTAGTTGCACAATCCGTTGCGCCACATTGAAGGGATGGTGATATGGCAACGAAATGACACCAGTGCCAAGTTTGATGTTGTGGGTGCGCTGACCGGCAGCGGCTAAAAACATTTCTGGAGAAGCAATCATTTCCCAACCGCTGGAATGGTGTTCGCCACACCAAAATTCATCGAACCCCAAGCGATCAAGGTGAGCGGCGAAGTCAAGATCGCTTTGAAATTGCAGGACCGGGTTTTCGCCGACAGGGTGGTGGGGAGCTAGAAATGTTCCGAATTTCAGTCGGTTAGGACGTCCGCCAGGGTTGGAAGTGTGTGCCATGAGTCCACAGTAGGGCGAAGTGCCGAGGCCGTAGACAGTTGATCGTGGGAAAGGGCGTATTTCGTCCGTTCTCGGCTAAACTTCAGAGCCGTAACGGGGACGTAGCTCAGTTGGCAGAGCGCTACCTTTGCAAGGTAGATGTCAGGGGTTCGATTCCCCTCGTCTCCACTCGCCGTTGCCTAATAAGAGACTCTTGGCGCACAAATATTCAATCAAATTTGTGTTGATCTCAGAAACTTCTGGTTTGCAACCATCGTGCTTTTGTGGTTCTTCCTGCATGATTTTTAGCATTGGTGGATCGTTGCTGAGAACGGATGGTCATCTTGTCAACGTCAGCGCAAATGCCACCGCGGCGGCGTGGCCGACGTTGAGCGAATCAACGTCGTGGGCGATCGGAATGTGTAGTTGTACATCAGCGGATGTCAATGTCTCGTCAGGCAATCCCGGTCCTTCGGCACCAAAAATCAATCCCAATGGACCAGGATTGCTGACCTGAAAGTCAAGGATTGAGGGAGTGTGAGGGTTGGGCGTGAGTGCCACAACGGTGCCACTCTTGCGTCTGATGACGGCCATAGCGGTTTCGATGTCCATACGAACGACGGGGATAAAAAGGATTTCGCCCATTGAAACACGAACAGTGCGTCGGTAGTACGGGTCGGCGCAGCTCGGATCAATGACGATGGCGTCGATGTGGAAAGCACGCGCCGAGCGAGCAATGGCGCCGAGATTTTCGTGATCGCCGAGACCTTGTAAAATCGCTAGACGATGGCGCGGTCCATATAACGGCGGATGCGACAAAATCTCATCAAGTGAAAGTGGATTTGGACGAAAAGCCGAGCCGACAACTCCACGATGCATATCAAAACCGACCACACCAGAGATGACGCGACGTTCGGCGACATAAATCGGGCAAGTGACATTGGCAAGTGCGGGGATCATGATGTCAACCCGATTGGGTGATAGCAAAATTGAGCGCAGGCGCATCTCGGAAGTGACGAGTCGCCGAACCACTTCCACACCTTCTGAGATGAAGAAGTCGTTATCTTCGGCGCGGCGACGAATTTCAGGATCGCTGAGACCGACATAATCCGCTAAACGGGGATCTTCTGAATCAGTGATTTCTATCGTCTCAATGCTCACATCACCATTCTGC
>CALGTP010000575.1 GCA_937902105.1 uncultured Actinomycetes bacterium | reverse complement strand
GACGCTACAGGCAGGGTCGATGGGGGAGACAGATGCCACTGGGGCTGACTTACTGCGCAGTGACGGCTCTGGCAACAGCGCGATCGGCGAAGCCCGCCTTCAAGGCATCCATTTTACACTGCGCCTTCCGACGGATCCCACTACCCACCTGGCAATAGGACAGATAGAAGACACCGTCGGCGACGTCATTCAAAGGCTATCATCAGGACCGTGGACAGAAGCCGACATCATGATCGTCATGAATGATACCCTCTTGTCGTGGTCAGAGCGAGTACATGAGCGGGTCTTCCCTGGAGCTCTAGTCATCGTATCCCTAAACATCAGTGCGACGCAGGAAAAGGGTACCTCTGAAGCGGATGTTACCGACGGCACAAGTGTTGATGCCGAGCCGTCACCTGAGGCGGGGTCACTGCCCTCCGAGCACATGTTGACACTGCAGAGTGAACAGATTGAGTCATGTTGGGAATGTGGGCAGCGCGACCAGGGGGAATACGAGAATAGCAACGGGCGGTTCTATTGCAACGCATGCTGGATTGACTATCGCACTCACCTACACATCCTTGCTAGGATGCCCGACATCTGGAACCGATGGCGGCTCCACGCGAGAATTTTCAGGCCTGATGAAGTTCGCGTACTGTCCCCGGCTCCTCAGCGTCACCTTAGAACCACTCTATGGATTCGAATCCCTGAAATTCCCCCTGCCGGACACACTCTAGATTCGCATATCTCCGCGAGGTGGCAGATGTGGCTGTCTCGCTTCCCGTTTACACCGGGAGCAGGAGGCGAAGATGACAAGTATTCACGGACCTGGCACTTTCAGAAACGCTATCGCCCGCTCATCATCGCCTTCCTGGTTTGGGCCGCAGGCGACGTCTTCCACTACCCATACTGGTCTCCATACACCGTCTGGCATTCGAATGAGTTGGGGTTTCAATGGAAGCCCCACACCGGCGCTAAACTTGTGTGGTGGGAAGAGTGGTCTACGATTGCCCACCTCGCCAGGTTCCACCATGTGAACGTCTTGCTCCGGCGTCAACACACTCTTAAGGCGACCGCACTCTTGGCAAGAATCACGCAAGCCTACAAAGACTGGGGCCTCGATACAAGACATCCATACATCGGGCAGTTCGAGCCCGCCAAGGACGCTAGGAAATGCATTCGCGGCCATGGTCGACGCGAATCTCCGGACCTGCCACCAGGCATTGAACTCTGCTACCCGGACATCGACCCCTTTATGTTCGCCATACTCTTAGGATTCCGCATAACGGACGCACCTAATGATAAGCAGGCGGCCGAGCTGGCGTGGAAAAAAGCCTGCCTGTTCTGGCTTCCTCCTCTATGGAGCCTTGCGATAGGCAAACTGTGGGGGTTCCCAGTCCCAAACTTTCCCTGGGCCGCACCAGACTTGTCACTGCGCCAGTACATCGCCCCCTACTCTCGCAAACAGCCCGACAGAACGGTTGCGTACGTGCCATGGCCTAATGTGTATCAGGGGAACCCGGAGCTTGCCCTGGTCTACCTCTATGGTATTCTGCTCAACCGCATGCAAGCTCCGTCCTTTGATGCGGCATGTCAGCTTGCGCTCATGATGGGCCTCCACCCTAGGTTGGGGGCTGCGTCCCCCTTACGGGACTTGGACGACAACATCCTCCAGTACTTAGCACTGCAAGCGCTCGCATACCAATACGATAACGATTTAATGTTAGTTCTTGACGAAACGCCGTTGGGATTGGGGATTCGGAGGACTTCTAGATTACTACAGGCCCTCCCTGGGAGGGAGGAGTTATTCCAGGGCGACTCTTGGATTAGGTCCTTTGCTTTCACGACCCTGGAACTGTGGATCTTCTTCCTCATGGGACAGCGATACTACAAATTCCCCCTCCCCACCCAGCAAGTGGGGGACGGAGCAACACCCAGGGCTCCTCTGCCGAATTCTTGGAATATTCCAAAAACACTCCAGCTACAGGCCTTCGCAGAGCTAAGTGAAGTATTTGGGCTACGGCAGCAAAACACTCTCGTATCAGTTCGGCAAACAGCAATAACTATCCCTAGGCACAGGCATCTCATCGAACTTCGGGAATGCGGGGTCATCGCCCTGACAACGCTCATCCTTCACCTGACCTTCTGCCCCACCGCGACGATCGCAGCTCTCTGGCAACAAGCACGACACGCCTGGGACAGTACCTCAGATCTACTTGACCCGCCGCCTCCCTCTAAGGAAATGCAACTGGGCTCTGGTATCCCCCGGTGGTGGACCGAATCTAAGATTCTCGAGATGGTAGTAACTTGGCTGGCACGCCCTCAGTCTTACTCGGCACTCCGCGACACAGACACAAACAGACAAAGCTCCACGGGGCTGGGAGCTTGGGTGCTAGATACGCTCGCTCTATTCCTTGGCCCAGCTGCCTTACAGGACCTCGTTCCAGGGCTCCGATACCTGCACACGGTGCGTCTTCATAGAGACCACCCTCATATCGGATCGCTGGCTGTGACACCTCATTTGGAAGCCAACGGGCAACCTCCGGATACCTGGATGCTAGTAGCCTGGCTACACGCCACCGAGTCACGCTTTACATCACCGGTCCTTCCGAAGGACCCGAGAAAATTTATGTACGTGACCGCGTTCGAACAACAGAGAGTGGCTACTGCCGAGTGGGGATTCCACACCTTATGGCAGACCGCCCAGAGACTCACCTCCGACTGGCGGAGAGCCTTTTGGGTTACTGGGAGACTTCGCACTCTGGCACTCATGATGGGTGGCCATCTTCGGCTGGGTCAGGAATCGCCACTCCAGACCTTGGACAGCCATATTCTGGCTCGCTTCGCATCCGACGCGTTCTTTTTCAACATCGCAGATTTAGACGGTGAGGACCGCCATCAGGGCCTTCGTTTTACACTGCGCCTACCGATGGATCCCTCTACCCACTGGGTAGTGGGACAGGCAGAGGACACCGTCGGCGACGTCATCAATAGATTCAAGCCCGGGTCATGGACAGAAGCAGACTTACTAATCACGGTGAATGATACTCCCTTGTCGTGGACAGAGCTGGTACATGAGCGGGTCTTCCCTGGAGCGCTCGTCATCGTGTCACTAAACATCAGAGCGAATGCGACTACGTACAAAGTCCCGATGGGACGAGACCAGACACCATCGGATTCCGGCCCCATCTTGACGCACCTCACGGGCCCACCAATGGAGGTCTTCTACTCTGCCGCGAATGGTCGGAACAGTACCAGATCTCTTCTGGTCCCTCATTCCACCACACCGAGAGACATCTGCTTACTCATGTCCGGGTGCGATCCGTTGCTGTCATCAGACAGATACCTCTTGCTTGACGGCAAGACCCTTACGGACTTCGCGTTAACCCAGCCCCTAGCCACGACTCCCACGACGCATTGTCGTCTCCAGCTGATGGGTCGATTACGTGGGGGAATGCAGTCTGGACGACCGGATACACAGATGTCCGAGGAACCTGAGGGAACGCTGGATCATAATTTATCGCCCTCGCACGTCGATTGGCTATGTCTGATGAAGAAATTCACTGACGCGATGGGCGTCCCAGTAGACAAACTTGCGGAAGATCTGGATCCCGGCTTGTTCGAATTTGTCTCCCCTCAACAGTGTCGGGAGATCCTACGAGGCAGCGAGGGCGACACACTCATACCCCCCCTACCGGAGGTCATCAGCAGGTTGCAAACTGAGTTCCATGAGACATGGGCCCTTATCTTCTCTACCCACTACCCGCCGGACGTCATGGCCCCCGCATGTTCCCAAGCCGCCTCCTTCATCACGGACCATTTAACGACGGCACTTCGAGCACCGGAACTACGCGGCAATCGCATTCATCGACTGCTCCACACAGGCCAGGGGAAGCCTGTGGAAATAGATCCCAGTGCGGATCGAGAAGCGCTGATCATTATCTCCGGATTTCGGAGCGAACGGTCCCTGACTACCGAACTCGCAAACATTGGCTTTGAACCCCCGCTCCAAGGTCATAAGGGTGCCTTTAAGTGCGACGTGTTTCTCCCACACTCCGATTCCCCAGGGGATCCCACGGCTTCTGGCCTCTGCCATCTAGTCGTGCGTCGCACCCCCAGGGCCATCGACCTCCTCGAGGGCTTTATGTCTGGGAAGTCTACCTTTGCACCAGATATTGTTCCAAAAAACTCATCACTAATCATGGTGAACCGCAATGTGGTCTACCACGAGGACAATGGAGCAGCGGGCAGCACCGCGAAGCGGCCGCAAAAGCTTGCGGCCCCTCTTATGGTTCTGGAACCTCTCAATGACATTGAGGCGCTGAAATACCAACTGGTAGTCCGACTGCTCACCTCACTCGGTCTCTCCTCCGATGGTCTCAGCACACTCCTGGTCACGGCGCTACGTAAGCTAGGACAGACAAATCTCGGTGCTGCGGAGATCTACCCTAGTCGCGGTAAATCCTTTAGCGATGTCTTCACACGCAAGCAAAAGGGGGGCAGGGGACACCTTACAGTCACCTACTCCACCTTCATCCGCCCAGCTGGCACTAGAACGCTTGTTGCCTTGGATCTGTCCTCTTGCATCCTTCAGTACTGTGCGAGCCAAGACAAGGGCGGGAATGTCACAACACTTCCGACACTCCTTAGTCAGCTGGCCTTCACCCTCATCTTGCAGAAAAAAGACGTCTGCACGGAACGGGAACGGGACAGCACAGCAGCGGTGGTCCTAAACATGACTTTGACGCACCCGATGGATTTCTTCGTCACGCACCACAACCGACACTGTGTCAACGGAGAGCAAGATGTCCTTATCAGTGGCTCTCCGTCGCGGGTCGTCATCGAAGACTGGTTGAGAAATCACGTAATCTCATTCATGCAACGGCTAGTTCCCCTGGCGGTGGCGCACCTCCTCAATGCAGATACGGTCGCAGTGGAGATCACGGCAGGGCGCCAAAGTAGTATTGGCCCAGGGTCTCAGCTGCTGATACTATTCCGCGCCCCTGAAGGCCGTTCGCCCCTCACTTCTCAAGCTGCCACGACTCTCGCACTGCAACTTGGGTTGTTGGTGGCCACTAGAGGGGAGGAAGGCTCCTGCCTAGGTCTCCAGTGGTGTCCACTCATGTCCCTATTACCGGGATATCCACAACTGGGCGGCCGGGAAGCACGATGCGAGTTGGACCGCGTCACGTGGCGAATTCCCGAACTCGACTCGGGAGTGACACCCGACCCCTCAAGTTCACGGCCCAGGTACAGGCTGGCACGTGGACAAGGAACGGTTACGATATCCGAGGCCCAGAACGACGCGTTCCTTCTACAGCTATGCCGTCTCTTCCGACAAACCCCGGAGAAACTGAGTCCCAATGGTATTGTGGCCTTCGCGGCTGCCCAAGCTTTCACCCAGGCACACACCCGGCAACGAGCAGAAAGTAGGGCAATCCTAGCCGACGCTGAAACACGGCAACAAGATACTCCGCTTGTCCTCGCGATCCCAGAAGCCATCCTAGCTGCACAAGCACCCAGGCTCCGCAATCTGGCTGGCCTCAGGTCCCTTGCTGAGATGGAGGAGGATATGCGGCGCGCACAAGAAAGGATCGCCGACGGCACCGCTTTTAGGGGTAGTGGCACACATGAATGGATTACGATGTCCCCAGGGGCCTGGTTCAACGCACTTTATCTACGTAAACACTGTCATTTAATTGACATGCTCTTGAAGCCCGACACTCGCACGATCCCTAAATCGGCGTCCCTACAGGTTCCCTTTTGCTTACAATGCAGACAGTGTTTCGGGGAAGGGGTCTATGATGCCGGATCGATTGCTTACTGTCTGGATTGCCTCCCCTTGATCCTGGGATATGCGGCAGCAAGTCGATTTATCCACTGCGTCTTGGACCTCCATCGATCATTAGGTGGGAAGCACGAGGCCCTACGGGGGATGCCACCTCTGTCATCTCGTGGATTGAGAATTTGCGACCAGATTCTTGCAAACACGCCCCATGTCCTTCCCTATCTGGTGACATCCGCCATTCGGCCACAGGGGAGCCACGATCTAGCAGCCAGACACCCGGACTTCATCAGAGAAGACATTCAAGTCTTTCTGGGCATTTGCGAAGTCTTATCAAACGGCACATCGCAAAATAACCGTCCCTGCCAGCAGGAGGTTGCTCTCCGTGAGGAATACCTCCTCCACTCTCTCCGCCTGGATGTGGAGCTGCTCATGCAACACCTAACCTCGTTCTCGAAGGAGGCGACAACCCTGTCACACGCAAACACGCTCCACGCCTGCCATGTCCATCCTCAATCAGAGATGCAGATAGACAACGGGCAGGCGGACTCTGCCACGAAGACAAGTAACTCCGTACAATCTGGTCACGTCAGCTCTTCTTCCAATCTTAGAATGACGACACCACCTCGTGACATGCGCACGGGGGTGCGGGACACCCGAAGTGATGACTGCCTTCCATTTGTCGGCCCCTTCCACCCACAGCCTTCAGAACGGTCTATGCTACCACAGAGCTCAGCCATGCCGCCTGGGACCTCTAACACGCCGTCGGCGCCTCAGGCGTCGACGGCTGCACCATGAATCCCTTCAGGGGGCCCTCAGCAGGTGCTGAGGGCCCTATACCCCCGCCCCCAGATGGGGGGGGGGGGGGGGGAGGAGAGGAGGAAGGTTTGGGGGGTGGTAACCAGGGGGGCAGGACGGACTCGGCGGAGGCTGAGGCGGCGGGGGTGCCAGGGGGGCAGGGAGCGTTGGGAGTGCCACAGGCAGCGACGGATCCTGTGCTCGGACCCAGACGCCGTGATGCGGAGGCGACACTACAGGCAACCGAATTTGAAGATCGGCTACAAGCACCAGCCGTCAGACGGGACTCAATAACTATTGCGCCAGCTACCTCGGTAGGAGTCCGTAGTGGGCACAATCGTTCTGCGCCAGAGCCAGATAACAACTTAGCCGGTCAATCTACCGGGGCAGGCGATAATAACTCCTCCGGGAATGCAGATCACCACTTCAGACTCTCGGGACTGGGCAGGCGGCTTCGCCACCTCTTCGTGGATTGGTGTGTGGAATATGAGGCATGGATGTGTCTCTCCCACTTCGGGGACCCGCAGCAGATGAGCAAGCGGCCAGATTCTTCAGCAACGCCTCAAACGCGCGGCTGGGGCAGAGACAGGGTCTCTCTGCTTCGATCCTTCTTCGAGGCACTCTCCTCTAATAACGTCCACAATTGGTGTAACTCTCTCTTTCGGAGAAAGATGTGTCTCCTGGGCTTCTTGGGCGACGAGCTCTTCGGTCCCATGAACAAGCTTTCTCAACAGACCTCCTCTTGGGGTCGAGCTCCTCTGTCTCTCCGATGCCTCTGGGCGCAATACGGTTCGACGGACATGGACCTGGCTACAGCACTTTTGAATATGGGGAGTCTCAAGCACACTCAAAGACGGGGACAACAGCCACGCTCAGCCGGTTCCTCCCCCCTGTTGAGAGACTTTCTTACCATTCTGGACCACTCGAGCCTTTTCCACCAGTTGGTGGATACACATTCCATCTTGCTCTGGAATTTGGGCCCTCACGGGTTTGAAAAATCAGGTCTGCATATTGAGCGTATCTTCTCGGAGAACCGATCGGTGATCTGCCTACAAGACCTACGCATCTCTCTACGTCGGAAAGAGGAAATTCGTAGCGACTTGGAGCGCCGCTTCCCGTATAAGGTCTTCATCAGTGTATATCAGCATCGTGCTACGCAACGTCACCGTAATACAGGTTACGTGTTCTCCACTCTTACAGCTCTCCACACGGGGGTGTTCCTCAGCGCATTTTCCTTCCAATTAGGAGCCCCAGACTACAGACACCGGAAGGGAAAACGACGAATGGTCTTCACCGACTCTGGACGAGCCCTGTGTCTGACAGCGACCCTGCGCTCTGGGGAACAGCTTCACCTTCTTAACGTGTACCAGTTCACTGCCGCCCACACTGCTCTGCAATCCCAGCTCTGGGATCGGCTTACGGCCTGGATTAGGAAGCATTCTGCGGAAAAAATTCTACTCCTGGGGGATCTGAATAGCACAATGCCGGAGGCGTTGATCTCGCGGGAGATTGTCTGGCAAGACATCGGCCGACATCGCCCTCGAGGGCGTACGGAATACTCCAATGAAGGCCTCAAGGCACTTTTGCGTCCTGGGAGTCTAGTGTGGACAGTAAAGCAAGCCAGCAATACACGTCACCCCCCGACCCCACTAAGTCCCGATCTCGAGGAAATCGTCGACCGCAAATACGGAGAGCTACGTGAGGGGCTTACTGTGGAGTTCACAGCTGAGGAATGGCTGCAAGCGGACATTCATGCTCTTAGGTTTGAAGATTCTCTATCGATGGGGAAATGGCTGCTAGTGGCTCCTAAGCGCCCACGTCGCGCAATCTCGACTGAGGACTGGGCTGCCCTTTCTCCCAAACTTGGTCTCAGATGGGAAATTGTCGCCACGCGACCAGCCCAGGAGCACGAAGTCAAGCACGAGGGTCTGCGCACGCTCCTTCTTGCCAGCCTGGACCTAAATGAACGTGACTTGGATGCTCTCCACGATCTCTCGCTGCAACAGGACTCATTTGTGTCCCTCACCTCGACGGGCCCTTACGTACGCCCGATCCCACACGCCCCGCCGCCGCATCATTGCTACATACAGGTGCTCGACCATTTTTTCATCCCATCCAGTAATGCGGCGCAGATGCGCTCAGGATACAGTCTCCCCAGGAACAGTAATCTTCAGTACGCCGACGCCCTATTCGCTAATTTTCTCTCAAGCTCAAAGGGCACTTGGCACCCGGCCCTCGGACATACGTGGAAAAATCGGGCTGGTCGAGCGGCCACACTCGACCATCTGATCTCCTGGAACCTCACATCTCCATGTCAGGGCTCTCCAGTACCCAGATGGACGGATGGCCCAGGGAATGACACGGTTGGATGCGCGGGTATGAAATACGACCACGCACAGCTCCTTATTGCGGTAGATTCCTTCACCGTTCCAGCACCCCCACCCCCCCAACCGGGGGGTTTGAAGCCGCAGCGGCAGGCCTTCGACCCTGTGCTATTTGAATCGCAACTCGCCAAGTGGAAACACGCCGTTCAAACCCTGCTGGAACCTACACCAGCAGTGGGCGAAACAATGTCAGGGCAAGCTACCTTCGATCGCCACCAGAGTGACTGTCAAAAGATGCTCGGTGTTGCTCTTTCGCTGCAATCCCGCGCACAAGCAGCACGACGTCGCGCGCATGAACGCCCCGCGGACCGTAACAAAATGCAACGCACTGCTATGCAGGACATTCAACTATACACCTGCGCCCTCAGAGAGACGGTTGAACCTCAGCATTGGTCCTCGGCAGACCTCCCTCTGGCTACACGACGGGCCCTCCAACGACTTGGCCTACAAAGACTGACTGTACTTCAAGCCAAATTCTTGCGTATACTACCCCTGTGGAGACGGTGCATACATCGAGCCCTGGAACAATCCCGGAACACTCTGGCGGCAGTAGGTGAATCTCAGCGCAAGGAGGCGGAGAAAGCTCTGAGGAGGCGGTTTCACTGGCTATTCGAGAAGGGCGTCAAGGGGATACAGCGGATTCTAGGTAAGCGCAAACCTCAGCAAGCAATGGAGTCTGTTACTCAACGCTGTCCCTGTGGACTTCAGTGGAAGCACGATGACGTAAACTCCACCTCCACCCTCCTTACCTGGGCGAGACAAGCAGCCCCCTGGATGGACACCGACAGATACACTATTCACGCTGACCAGTCCCATGTCTCCGTCAAGGTCCACGTCTTAACGGACCTGTACCCGCTGATCCAAAGTAGCCTGCGTTGCCCTCCGTTCGCGGATGGAGGCCCCCCTAAACTCCTCTACGAGACGGGACCGTGGACCGGCGACAACATCTGCACCGCCTTGGAATGCTTTTTTCAGAGCAACGCCTATCACCCTCAAGCGACGTGTGATCAATGCGGTCACTCGGGGAGCATCCCAATATCCATTCGGGTTGATTCGATGCCCACAGTTCAATCGGGACCGGCTGCGATGTCGACAAGCTCCAGAAGACAGGCAGAGCGGGAGAACACGGCATCAGACACACCTTTGGAGGCGGACTTAGTGGAGCAGCCTGGCACAGGGCCTCAGACACCTGGAGTCATCAGTTATCCACAGGGGAGATGCACGGCGCCGGGCGAGGGTCCGGGAGTTAGGAATATAGGCTCTAGTCACCACGATCACCAACCCATACATAGACGCATCGTGCATTTTTGTGAAGGATGTCTTCATGACGGAAAGTGCGAGTGTGAGTCCGATTTCCGCCACAATCGACACCACATCGAATCGATGCAGTTCATGGAATCAGCAGGGGTCTTTCAGGGTCGTACCATCCCTCCAGGAGCTACTATCAGTCACCCAGTCTCACCTTTGGAATTCCAACGTATTTTGGCCCGTATGCCATCGAGAAAGGCGTGTGGGGTAGACGGCATACCAGCGGAGATTCTGAAACATAGTCCGGAGTCATTTAAGGAGAACCTCAGACACTTGGTTAACGCGGTCTTTGCATCCGAATTTAAGGTACCCAAGGACGCTCTCCTGGCGAAAGTGATCTTGCTGTATAAAAAAGGAGACCCTTCCCTCCTGGGGAACTATAGGCCCATCGCGCTCCTCACCTCGACATACCAGCTGATGAACCTCATCCTGGCCGGTCGATTACAAGATTTGGCCGAGAGACATGGGGTATTCGAATCCTCACAATATGGGTTTCGATGGTTACACCGGGTTACAGACAGTGTTCAAAAGCAGCAGCTTCTGCTCAAATTTGCAATGGCGGGAGACGGTAAACTAGTCCGAATAGACCTCGACTATGCCAACGCTTTTAACTCAGCGGGACATGCCTGTCTCTGGGCCATTCTAGAAAAATTTGGGGTCCCCGACATAGACCTGCTCAAGAACTTCTATGATTTGGCCTCCATGCGGCTCCACGTTGGTGTGCACGAGACCGCTGACGTTTTCATGGATACGGGTACAGCACAGGGATCAGCTCTCTCCCCGCTCTTGTTTATACTGTTCATCAACGCCCTTCTTCGACTTTTCGATAACTCAGAACTGCACCATGGAGTCGACCGGGTGCCCCAGTTCAACCATCTTGCCTTCGCTGACGACCTCTCTCTTTATCTCAATTCTGAAGCCAACGCCAATAAGTTATTGGAGAAAGTTCTTCAGTTTGAACGCTGGAGTGGACTTCGCCTCGCACTCTCTAAATCGTTTATTACTGGAATATTGCATGGGAAAGGTGCAGCGCGCAGAACATCGGCCCTGGCACGCGACCCCCGGGGAGGGAGTGCAAAACCGGCAAGAGCACATCTTAGCGATCTTGTAATGATAGAAGATGACGGAGACGAAGGTCTCCTGGTCCGCAGACCTGACCCTAAGGCCACCGAAAAATTCCGTTGCGCTCGCTGTTTGCAAGATAGAACCTCGGGCCAGTTTCTCCCAGGAGCCGCTAATGCTGAGGATAAGCAGAAAATTTGTCTCTCGTGCAGGTCTCAGTGGACGCCCTCCGGGGTCGTCTATAATGGACACCCGCTCCCGATCATCCCGGGTTCATCTCCTACTCGTTTTCTGGGGATCCACGGAGATATGCGCGGTGACTGTTCTATGCAGATCTCGCTGGTTTTCCAAAAGTCGGCATTCATTGTCAACTTTCTTCGGGAGAAACATCTCTCCACGCGTCACAGCCTCAGCCTGGTCTCGATGACGCTTCCGTCCTACGTCAGATTCCCCAGCGGAGTGATTTCGTGGACAGGGAGCTCGCTCCTTAAGTTGGATCGGCTCTGGATGCAAGCATATAAGGTGGCTTGTGGTGTCTCCAGGAGTACAGCCTCATGTATCATGCGTTTCCCATCGGCCTTGGGCGGCCGAAACCTCCCCACGCCGTTAGCGGTGATATGCGAAACAGTTTGGAGTCACTTGGAATCTTGCTGCTTTGATGCGGGAGGGCTCAGGGAATTGCTTCTTATCGAATACAACGAAGCCCTGAATACCTGGGAGTGTCATGACTTGGCCGAGCTTCAACGAGCTGTAGCCGCCAATAAGATTACCTGGCGTCAAGCCACCAAAAACAGATTTACTTACGCCTGTTTTCTGGCCAACATGCTCAGTATCACTCTGGTATGGGAGCCCTTCCCGAAGGATGCCATCTGGGGCACTCCCAGTACCCAGCTTGCCATGCTTCTCATTGAATTGCGAGCCCAACTCATCATTCCTGGTCAAGACCCAGCTCAGAAATTTATGTGTCTGGATATACAAAAGGAGGCTGACACGATGCAACTCCAGAGCCTTTCAGGACTTAAACTGATGCTCTCCCTTAACCCCCGAGCTGGACGCCCCACTTCGGCTACCCTTCGTGAGGCAATCGCAATAACTTTTCCAGCGATACGCGATACTCACCAACTTCGCGCGGTACTCGGGGGCATTCCCTTATGTGAGGTTCATGGCACCGCCCGCACGGACCTCCATCTGCAGGGCACCCTGTTCACCCTCATGACTTCGGAAGTACAAGCACCTCTCCAGGGCTTCAAAATGCCGACCCCCTCTCCAACTGGAATGCAAGGGGTGAACAGCACAGGGTCGTATGTACACAATCCGCTTGACGGGCCCCATGACTTCGAGACTTCACCGTCGCAGGCCCAAGATTCATCCCGGCCCTCCGACCCGGAGCCGGCAGCGCCCCCTTCCGCGAGACTCCCACTCAGCTGGTATGGCGCTACGAAGTACCTCCGGGACAAGCTTCAAGAGCTTCAGAGACGAGCACAGCAAGGCCCTCTTCAACACGGGGCAGCCGAGGAACTTGCTCAATTGAAGGTGGGACAGGCGGCCTTTGATAAACTTCTCCCGAAACTGAAAGCCGCTCAGTACCTAGACCTTAGAGACCTCCCTCGCACACCGCGCGGTCCTCCAGAATCGGGACGCTTCAATTTTTTTCTTCCCTCTCTCAAGGGAGTGAGCCCCGCTGACCTGGCTCTCGCCTCTACATGGCTCAGTCACCGGGACGTCAAGGATTGGGCGGCCTTAAATCTGGCTGGTCTCTCTACGGCAAAAATCATTGACAGGTGGCTCGTACCTCACCAGGCAACCTCCTCTGTTGATCATGTTGCGGAGATACGCAGGGTTATTCGGCGACTCGTTCAAGCAACGGACAAGTCGGCAGCAATTCAGGCTTGGTCCACACAAGCAGTCCGCTTCTCTCGACTCTCGCAATCAGGGATCATCCCCCCCTTCTGGGTACGAGAGATCCAAAAGGCGATGGCGGCCGACGATTGGCTACAAGCCCAAACGACGTTGGAAACCTTGTTGGAGCCCCCCCAGACACGGCCGCAGACGAACAAACGACCCAGAATGCCCAATCAGGCGGCGGCATACAACAGTGGAGTTGCCTTGGGACTTGGGTTTATCTCGACGATTCACAGTCACAGACCATACTGCACGGGTTTACGCTGGAAGAGGGTTGAGTCGCCACCGGCAGGGGGCACACAGATCATCAACCGGAAGCTGGTCCGTCTTCTCCGCCAGAACCCCGCCACAGTCACCGGAGAAGCTGAATGGCTCTCGCTGGGCATGGAACGTCCGCAGATAGACACCCTTGTCCGTGCCAGTGCCGAAGACAAAATCTTCTACTGCCCAGTCCCTGAAGATGCTCGTGAAACTCGATTCCTCTGTACGATCAACGCCCCTGATCCCCTTAGGCTTAAAGCGCTCATCGAGATGTGGGATCTCGGACGGCATAATACCCTCCGTGATGAACTGATAAAGGGGAGAGACTTCATAGTGATGCCGGCCGAGTGGTGGCCTAACGTGCCCTGTCCCAGACGCCATGGGTGGTGGGTCCAGGCAGTTGACTCGGTCCTCCTTACGCGCTGTAAGGGGTGCTCAGGTATGGTCCAGCTCACCTTTTTGGATTCTGCCTCCAAGTTGTGCCACTCCTGTCGCTCCAGAGCGGACCCAAGGAATGCAAGCTCAGCACCTAAACCCAGCACCCCCATTCGACCTTGTCTTCACGGATCCAAGAGGGGTAGAACTAAGAGAGTGTCTCCGACATATAGTGCCTTGCGTCCGCTAGACGAAGCCCTCCCTGGAGAGTTGGACCTCGAAGGGTGGGATTCCGATGA
>CALGTP010000574.1 GCA_937902105.1 uncultured Actinomycetes bacterium | reverse complement strand
TAAGCAAGTCCCATCGCATCATGCGGGCACCCCAGAGAACCTTCATCAAAATGGATGAGGCGCTTCCGGCCAGGTGGCCAGGAGTGTCGAAATCAGCGTCAGGAAAACTAGCAATGTCGAGAAACGGAGTTTCGACTTGCTTGAGCTTCGCATTGGGGGCTAGCTGCAAATAGCGATCAACACAGGACTGCATAAAATCTGTCATGTCGTACGTCATCTTGCGGCTGCCGTTGGGTAACGTGGTAGTTGTATGCTTGCATCCCAGAAACCTATCCACAGGTTCTGGGTCTGCCATCTCCAACGCATCTGTACCTGAACGTAAATTTGACCAGCAAATTCCAACGTTGGCCTTTGGCCCAGACATCTTGAGGTCGTCAACGTACACAACGAGCATGACCTCAAGAATAGCATGGAAAAATACAGACTTCCACCCGGCAATGCGTGAGAAGCCGCTGGCCAAAATCTTGGATTCGCAGCGCTCTTCCCAGCATTCTCCAGCCAATGGGTGTCCGTAAATAGCTTTGCGCACTAATACCACAGGATCACGATATAAGGCCGCCCAATGTGCAGGCCAAATGTCCTTGGGCAGGGAAGCCCAAGTCGGAGGCCCTTTCAATAAGCTTTGAATGTAGGCCTTGTCGCAATCGCTCTGCTCTGTCACGTACCCTGGCTGCAACCCATAAGCGTCGCAAGCCTTTGAGGCTTCCATTGTAGAAGGATTACTGCCGAGTTGATCGAACAATGCTGCTGCACCGTTCTGGTCTCTGATGTCAGACCCTTGATACACAAATCTTCCCTTATCGATTTTCCTTGGATCAGTATCGGGAAGTTCGTCGTTTTTAATACTTGAAATGCCGAAAATTCTACCATGGTGAACCGTCTGGCCCTTGGCCCGTGCTTCTCTCAACATGTCAGATCTTTCCCTAACAATTGAGAGATCCCATGTGTCACGCTTTGTCAAGCCTATTCCCTCAGACTTTAGGGCGTCAATAGCCGAAGGGCGGCTACGAGCCTCAGAAGGTGTGAGGAGTCGGTGAACACAGCAATTTAACAATGGAGCTTTGTTAGAAACACGGTCGCGGTGAGGCAAAGGTTGGTCGGTTAAAGGCATTGAAGGGTTTGTGCAGGTATTGGAGTCTAAATCAAACTCTAGGAGCTCTTCAAGGTTGCTGCAGTTTGTTGGGCACTCACTGGTATCATCAAGAACACAATCGTCAGGTCCCCCCAGCTTCTTGGCAGGAGCGGCCGAGAAAGTGGACTTGAGATAGTCTTCAGTGAGTTGAAGTTGGAAACCGTCATGAACAAGCTGGGCCATCTCAGGAGTGTAATCCTCGGTGGCTTTGGTATCGGAGCCTTGGCAAGGGACATGCTGATGAGCGTCTGAAATACCTGGGCAACGGTAACCTTCGAACAAGGACAGAATTTGCGGGGAAGTAGACTTCAAGGTCCACGGCTTCTTGACGAAGCACTCCGGCACAACACGGCTTCGGAGAGTTAGAGCACTGCCATGGATGTCAATAGGACTCAGATCAAACTCTAAGTCGAATGCAATGGAGGCTGGGTCTTTCCACAAGCTACAGGCAGTAGGCCACTCACGAATAATATGGCCCCCCAGTTTCCTAACCTCACGCGCAATGATGGTCGCGTGGGCCATTTGGATTTTATACTGGGCTGTTAACTGAGCTATACGTTTTCTGTGTTTTTTTAGTCGAATTACGTTGATATATTTAAGTGGCGTTCCCAAGGTGCAAGGCATTAATATTACGAGATCCTGGGTGCTCCCGCGCTTTGGCGAGAGCAAACTGCAAACCAGATTGAGATGT
>CALGTP010000573.1 GCA_937902105.1 uncultured Actinomycetes bacterium | reverse complement strand
CGCATCATGATGCGCGAGCCACAGCGGGAGAACTTTAGAGACATGGATAAGGACGACGACGACGAAGTGGACAAGCCTGAGCACGCAAACGGCGAACGAGGCACAAAATCTGCTTCCTCGACAAAATCTGCTTCCTCCACAAGCAAGAGCATCCATGACCTGATCTCAAAGCGTGCCAGGGGTCCAGAGAAATTATCTGAAAAGGCAGAGGCGCATTGGAACGCCTTGAAGGCTGCGTACGACGCTGGGCAGCGGGCGGGCGCCTTGCCTGACATGCCTGTGACGCACAGAGGAATAACACTTAGCGGCCTGCCTGTCAAGCTCCTACCCCTTCTCAAAGAAATGCGGCGGTTTGATCGGCCTCTGATATTCTGGGACCCATTCGTGGACGAGCCACCCGCCGCATGGCCTGATCCCGTCGCAGCGTCCGCCGCTCGTGAGGCAAGAGGTCTGCCGCGTTGTGGCTCGGAAGAGACGCATGACTCCGCACGTGTAGGAGGCGGCAGGCGCGACCCGCGACAGGCTAACAATGTCACAGGGCTACACCTAACGCAGGCGGAGAGGGCTCGTAACCTGAAAGACGTTTCCGATGAGCAATGGGTCCAGGATTTTGCGGAGGTTGCTGGGAAGAACCGCACCAAACCAATCCAGAAGGACTCACTATATCTTATGCAGCTCGCCGTCCCGGAAGGTGGCTTCAAGCTCGGATTCGCTGAAGCTGGGAAGGCACATAATGGGAACGGAGACGGAACTGAAGAGTGCCAGCATGAAGCTCGCTGGTTTGCCAAGACTGGCGACGGCAACACGTGGAGTGACAACCCTACATTCGTCCACTACATGCTTGGAGCGCAGCGTTCGGTTGAATATGTCCCGTCTGAAAGCTTCTTGATGGAGGTGGATGATCAGTGGCTCACGGAGAGCTCTGTTGCGACCAAGCACACCACCTTGCGCCTCAAAGGGGACTTCATGAGGAGGCTGCGGCTACTGAAGGATGAGTACCCTGCAGAGTTTGGCGACGGTCTCGGTCGGACTCATCAACAGCCTCTTGGCGTGAGGACTGCTCCATCTGCACCTCACCCAGCCACGGATCCCGAGGGAGGCGGCAAGAGGTCTGCAGATGGCGCGGCGGCAAGCACTGCCGCAGCAAAACGGCCTACTGCCACTAAACCCCCTGCCACAACACCCTTGCCAACAATCGCGATGGAGGAGCTGCAACGTTGCGTCCAGGTTCACTTACCACGAGCTCTCGTTACAATGGAAGTAGGGAACGCTGTGAGCGAGAAAGAACTAAAAGGAGACGTCCAATCGCTCATCGAACAGGGGTTGAAGGAGTGTGGGATCATGATCGGCCCGACCCACATGCGCCCTAAGCTGAGTGGTCTGAAGTCAAAGTCGTGGATTGTCGTCCGTGATCCAAGTCTGGCTGCACAAGGACAGTCGTCTGTGCTAGGCTTCATCGTCTATGGTAGAGAAATGTGCGCAGGACGCCCTGCCGGCTACATTCACGAGCTGCACGTTCATGGGGCTCTCCGAGGCAAGGGGGTCGGGACAGCACTAATGGTTGCTGCTGAAGACGACTTGAGGACCATGGGCCTCGGCCTCTGCTACCTCACCGTGCATACGCAGAATAGGCGTGCTCAATCACTGTACAGTCGTCGTGGTTACCAATCGGAGCAGACGCCACATGCGGCCAAGGAAAGCTGCGGCTACCCATGTCTGGAGCTCAGCAAGACTCTGGGCGTGCGGTGAGGGTGTGTCGCCTGGTTTGAAATGCGACCATGTACTCAGACCATGCAACCATGCATACTCATGTACTCATTTACTCTCTTTTCGTACTACAAATTGAGCATTTGAGCACCCTTGGATTCTGAAGCAGCGTACATCTGCCGCATGCCCACTCAATCAGCGGTACGGAGGGATCCTCGTCGCGTCGCATAGTCTCGCACGCGTCGCATTGGTCGGCACCGTCAGGGTTATCAAGCGAGCATGTATTGCACACCCACCCAATCCCGAGTGGAAGAGATGAGGGTCCACCAAGGATCGTCAGAAGCTCGTGAATGTCGATCACGCCACTCAAGTGGCCTGTCACCATGTCGACTGCGAAGCACCCTAGGCTCTCGAAGAAAGTCCGATGTAACTTGGACTGGCTGAGTCCTGCGCCTAATTCCATCGCTGTGCAGTCCTTTTTGGACGCCTCGAGGAGAAACTGCCCGAGCAGGGCTTTGCTCGGGACTGGCTGGTGCCGCGAAGGCAACTTGCTTTTCCGCCAGCTCCGTTCAATTAAGATGCGCTGCAGCGTCGCAATCCTCCTAGTCCGGCCAGTACGAATTGTAGCGCCAGCAAAGCCGATGCGATAAGCATCGGACGAAGCGCGCAACCACACGAGGACTTGAGGGTTCGAGTCGTCGTCTAGCGCCTTGGAACCACCGCAGTCCGGCACGAAATCCCGTCGCAAATCGACGGTGGGTTGCTCTTTCTCATATTCCCTCCATACTGCAAGTAGTTCCTTCGCTTCAGCATGGCTTGCGGCAAGCGAATATGAGAGTCTCGAGGCGAACGCATCTCCGATACAATCCCCTGTGAGAGTAGTACCAAAGGGTGGCAGCGGCGGGGCGGGCGGAGGCGCTGGTGGATGCGCGGGCGGCGGCGCTCCAGGTGGTGGAGATGGAAGGGCAGGCGCCGATCTGGGGCGTTTCGAGTCCCTCGTCCCTGGTCCAGCAGCTGGATCCTCACGAATCATTAGTACCAGTTGATCACCACCCCGAGGACCTTGAGCCGAGGATAGGACGTCGTTCTGGTAGCCCAAGCGCGTCAGCCATGCGCCTGCAGTCAGCCTGCACGCTTTCATTGGGCAACACAAGGAAAGCAGGGTCGGATGCGCCTCCCTCATCTGCCGAAGGAACGCCTCGTGCAGCGCGGTCCCGGAGCCCTTTTTCATCCCGCTTCGTACTAGATAGCAGTAAACGTTCACAACCTGTGTTCCAGGATGCCACGAGTGCCACACCACCCCTGTCAGAAAGGAAGACTCCCGGCGGAAAAAGTACTCAATCTGGCCGTAGTCGCCTCCCATCGCCTTTCCATCCCGAGCACACTCTGCAGAGTGCATCAGGGACTTCAGTGGTGACTCGCGAAGGAACGAGTGCGTTGCATCAACTGACTTCTGGAGCACTGCGTGCTCATGATCATTCCGATCTCGTATCAATGCTTCGAGGTCTGAGAACCAGAGGCCAAAGTCGGTGGACATAGGGTACCAAAGCACATACTGCACCAAGGGCTGCTGAGGTGGCGACGGCGGTGGCATAAGTGCTGGTGGCATAAGTGATGACCGACTCTTCGTCTTACATGGTTCCAGGAAGAAAACGGCCTTCACCACTGGCTTGGATAAGGCAGATAAGGCTGTCTCGCTCAAGGGGAGGGTTTGATGAATGCAATGGCCGGGAAATACCGACGTGTGACCCACGCCCTCGTAGAGGAAGGGAGTGAAGCCGTACACGCGCATCCCCGTGATAGCGTCGGAGCACTGCACCACAGCAGTAAGACATTCGCGAGTAAGCCCGGTTGTCTCCTTGATATCTTCGTGCCATGCGAATTCCACCTGACGATCTTTCGAATAAATCAGACCGTGGAACGCCACCAAGTGCTTTTCCCAATCCTTCGGATCCGCTCCCAGACAAAGGAGCACGTCAAACAACACGCGCTGCAAGCAAGGGATGCTCCTGACGAGCTGTTTCGCCTTCTCTTTGGTGCTTGTGGTCACGGTGCGAATGGATTGCAGCGTCGGGTTGTGAGGTACAGAGAGCGTTTTGTAGTCAAAGTAGCCACTCACACTCCCTTCATCGAATCCGGGCACCTTCAGGAAGCCGGAGTCGCTGCGATGCTCCTTGTTCAGCATGTACTCGGCGAAGGCCTCGGCATTTCCTGGTGAGCAGTTGCACGACCATACTCCGACGTCTGAACGGAGGAAGCGTGTTGGTGGAGTCAATGTAGGCTGAAGCGTGACGTGCAACTGTGTCGAGCGCATCTTCAGGGTGAGCGCAAGAGCGGTGGGTGTTGTCCTTTTGAGGACTGCCAAAGCGCCGAGGTTTGCGTCATTGCTTGCAGCCTGAAAGTCAAAGTGATTCGCCAAGTCTGCAGCTGGGGAGCTGGAGGAGGAAGCCATCCAGTCGCCACGACTTGAGGAAGCCATCCAGTCGCCACGGAAAGTCGCGCAGAGCGCGCAAAGTCGCTAATCGCATGAAATCGC
>CALGTP010000572.1 GCA_937902105.1 uncultured Actinomycetes bacterium | reverse complement strand
TCAGCATGGGATCTTATGACTTTTCTGAAAGCGTTGTTGAACATGAAGTTGTTATCCAAATGCCACTGAATCAAGCGGCTCAGAGACGGCGTGTGCCACGGCCAGTCCACCTCTGGCAGCCATATAACTTTGGACTCGAGCTCAACGCTCAAGTTCTTTATGTCCTTTCTGTTTCGATGCAGCCAGCCACTGTATGACTCTGGCAGGGTGTCAATGCAGTTGCCTTCCCGGACATACTGGACTATCTTGAAAACAGAATGCTGGGAGGCCCCATACGCGTGCAGCGTCGATGTCTTTCTCTTCTGGCGCTGTGGGCCGGGTGTCTCCATATTTGAGCCTAGATGGGCCACGGAATTACGTCGAGTTAGTCACTGCTTGCAGCAGCTACTTTAGAACTGCATGCGCAACGGCATCGCGGCATTGCCGCGGGCGAAAGCATCGCCAGTTCTTATTGTGAAAAGCAGTAGAAGTCATGAACAAAATGGATGAAAGCCAGAAAGCGAGAGAGAGAGAGAGAGAGAAAGAAAAAACACAGAAAGACATCAAACAATAACATGGCAAGAAACAAAATAAATTCACAAAATCCGAAGCACAGCATAAAATGCTTAAGAAGAGCGACCAACACCGAAGACTCGGGCAAAAATATAACATGGCAAGAATCGGGCATTTCTTTTCTTCTAGCTCGAATGTGGACGTTCGGATAGCACACGCAGCCGACAGAAAAGGTCGTGCATTAGATGATATTAATTGGGTGAACATTTGCTAGGCGCTGGGCAGTCTTTCAAGGTTGCCTTGATCCTGCGGCGGTGTGTTGGCAACTTGAAGTCCACGGGTATCCTGGTGATCCTTGGCCCACGCTTCAACTGCTCCTTGAGGTACGCCAGCAAAATTCTAGCTTCAGGATACTTGCTACACTCGAGCTGAGAGATTCGACCTTGAAGACGGTCTTCAGCTATGCAGCACACCTTCAGCTTCGGCCTCGCGTAGGACATGAAACATGTTGGTGCAGGATAGTTAAGGCACCGTACGAGGACCTTGTGGTCCAGCTCCACGCTCATGCTGGCAAATCTGCAGTCGCAATCTAAAGCGTTGGCAGTTTGACTAGCAGCGGCTACATTCTTTCACCTTTTGGAGTTAGAGGGTACGGAGAATTCAGCTAAACACATTTCATTGCATGGCTGCAAACCAAAAATCATGTAGTAAAACATCGCGTTTCGCAGCCATAGTTCGTTGGAGCTCTTTGATTACAGTAACTACTTACAAGCGCCAACAATATACGTACATCGTTTTGAAAGCCATTGCGTTACTTGACCTACGCAACTCAGTAGAGACTGAGATTGTCCCTAAAGTGTAGCAGCCAAAGGGAAACAAGCGCGGCAAAGCCGCAACGCGGCACAGCCGCGAAAAGTGCCATGCAGAAAGCGCATGCGATGGCAGACACAACACAAACATATTTATTTTTTAGCAGCTATGCGAAGCAGTCAGTCCACATCGGCAGCATCCGGAGGGGGCGGGTCTTCTGACGAAGATCGCAAAGGAGACAATGGAGAGCCGCACATCCTCTGCCTGGCAGCAGCACGCTTCTTCCCCATCTGCCAACTGATTATTCCCTCCTTTGTCTCGTCCTTCTTCTTCGTGACTTCCTTTGTCGTGACCTCCTTCTTCGTTCCATCCTTTGTCTTGACCTCCTTCTTCGTTCCCTCCTTTGTCTTGACCTCCTTCTTGGTTCCTTCCTTTGTCTTGACCTGCTTCTTCGTTGCCTTCTTCCTTGATGATGGTGCTGCAACTGGCCTTTTCATCACCGTTTTCTTTTCTTTACTTGATGATGGTGCCTCTGCTTCCGGATCTCCGCTGAGCGTTTCTTTGTTAGAAGCCATGGCCAGGGAGAGGACCTCAGCAGCAGAAGGCCTTTTCTTTATTCCCTCCTTTGTCTCGTCCTTCTTCTTCGTGACTTCCTTTGTCGTGACCTCCTTCTTCGTTCCATCCTTTGTCTTGACCTCCTTCTTCGTTCCCTCCTTTGTCTTGACCTCCTTCTTGGTTCCTTCCTTTGTCTTGACCTGCTTCTTCGTTGCCTTCTTCCTTGATGATGGTGCTGCAACTGTTATCATCACCGTTTTCTTTTCTTTACTTGATGATGGTGCCTGTGCTTCCGGATCTCCGATGCTTACGAAGAGGACGGTAGAAGCCATGGCCAGGGAGAGCAGAGCGGGGTGGACGCAAGCAGTGGCTTGTGAGCAAAAGCGGCTGCAGGAAAACTGGAATCATATCAGGCAACTCCCTTACATCGATTCAAATTGAAGCGAATGCCATGAAAAAAAAGACTTGCTTGCTCGTACGAGCACATCTTGCAACATAGGTTGCAGCATAAAATAGCGGCATGGCCGCATAGCGGCATGGCCGCTGGGCGGAGTCCGCACGCAACTCATCAGACTCAAGACAGCTAGACTCTCTTCTTCACGAGCGCGTACGAAAGTAGATCAGTCTTAAGATGTCTTGACAGGCAGCTGCTCCCCCACACTACCTAAGACAAGCCTAAAGTGGTGTCGGCAAAGATTCGTAACTGCATTTTGCCATGCCCCGCATGACAAGCATCTGAAACTGAAGATCTGGAAACGCTTTCTGAAAGATTTGAACATATATAACTATAACATATTTGCAAACTATAATGATTTTTCAACATGTCAATCATAACTTGAACTACTACTTTGGAACCTCTGCTGCAAACAATCATCCCTTACAAATCCTTCGACACCTGTTATTAAAACCCTACATTGCAGTTGCTCTGAAGCAATCACGGTGGCTCACAGACTCATCCTTTCGATGGTCGCCCACCTTTTCAAGCTGTGTTTTACATCTGCAACTAACTTCTGAACGCCTGCGCTGTCCAGTGTCATCTCGTTCAACACTTCACCATTCTTGTTCACCTTGGTGAGGGCCTTCAGTCGATCATTAGCTTCGCTGAGAGCGACCTGAATGTCATTCAGCTCCTCATGCAAGGCAGTCTTGAGCACATCTGGGCAGTGCAAGAAATCCTTGCTTGCGATGGCCTGCTTGATCAGAGCTTGGAAGGGGCTGATGCAGCTCACAACGCGAGAAGCTAGTGCGACAATCTTGTTGTTGGTGGCCAAGTTGGCCCTGCGCACTTTCTCCTGCTCAGCCAAAGCAGCCTTTGCAGCAGCAGCGACATCCTTTGCCGCCTGCTGTTTTTCCTTCACCAGTCGTTTCGTTCTATCTTGCTCAGTCTCGGCAAGAATGGCAAGTTGAGCTCCTTGTGAAGGATGTCCGCTGCGCTGGTCATCATGTTCTGTGGCCCAATCATCTAGGATACTTTTGTCGTCCTTTGACTTCTTGCCAACAGCACGACGTTCAGCCATTTGGATGGTCTCTTCAACTTCACGGTCAATGGCTTCCCACGAGTCCATGCGCTCTGGGATGGCGTACGTCATACCAAGAGCTGCGTTATCCTCTGTCAGGTTGTAATTTGTGATGGCGTCAATATCGTACCCCATCATCTCCCACACCCCAAGGGGCTTGTAGTTGTGAACAACCTTGGACCGTCGTTCCTGGACGGTTTGGTGCGTCATGCATTCCTTGAGGACGCCTCGGATAGAACCATAGTTGAGTCGACCATCTCCAGCAATCTTCAAGGCTTTCTCGAAGAAATCAGTGACCATAGCAGGCTTCATGTTTGCAAAGGATGTCATACCTGACAAGTCAATCTTGCGGCTGAGCATCTTCATGACGCTCTGACACTTATGGCAAATCCACTTGGCGCTGGCCTTTTCAGACGCCTTCGAGTAAATCCTGGCCTTGAAAACATCGCAAGGAGTCTTGCACTTCGAGCAACAAGGGCCAAGACACTGAACCTGGATCAGTACACCAGCGCACGATGGCTGATCGCCCACGTTTTGAAGAGGGACGCGAGGGAGGCGTCGTACAGGTTCACTGACCTTCACGGTTGATGTAACATCCGAGCTTGCAGATGACCGGCCGCCAAGTGGCGTGCTCACATCTGTGATAGAAGACATCGAGTCTCTGGGTGTTTCTGGAGCCGTTCCGAAGTCATCCAAGCTTGCTGCCTCTGTGGAGGCTTCAGACTGTCCGCATGGAATGCAAACACAGTTCTGGGCATTACATTCCTGACAGACATCGTCATCAGCACGCCCTTCGGGCTCAAGTCCTCCCAGCAAGGATGCAGGTGCCTCAAGGCGACGTCTCTTCCACAAGTTCTCTGCATCTTCAACTGAAGCAAAGTTTGCTGGCAACTGAAGCTCTGCCATTGCAATGTCACGCCTACAGCTAACAGCTACAGCACTTACTTCAAAAGTGTTCAAGTACAAAATGCTGCGCGATGAATGACTGAATCAACCGTTGGGACTTAGCTTGGCAACTTCAGGCAGGAATTCTAAACGCGGCAAGGCCGCAAGCGGCTTCGCCGCTGTTGCCAATATGCAAGAAATCGACTAGATTTTAAACCAGAACCTACAGTCCATGTAATCCCCGGGAATTCCTCCAGCACGATGGGAGCACCTAGAAAGACTGCCACAAGG
>CALGTP010000571.1 GCA_937902105.1 uncultured Actinomycetes bacterium | reverse complement strand
CACAATGCTGCAGGTGAGAGGGCGATTCGCACATCAACGGATGGTGCGCGCTCCAACCTGCAGCAGTCGGGGTTCCCGCATTTTGCGTGGCCCCTGGCAGAGCAGCACTTCAACACATCACAGCTGTTTCGAAGGAAGTCTAATTGTGACCCTGACAAGACACGTTTTGAGGCTGCTACTGGCTTGGAGTTCCAAGGCATAATCTTGCCATTTGGAGTTCTATGCAACTACAAACCGGACCCGAAGAGTCTGCCAGCGTATGCACCACTGACCAAACCAGGTCTTTTCCTGGGTTGGAACTTGCAGCATGGCTTCCAATGGAAGGGGACCTACGAAGTCCTCGACTACGAGAGCCTTCGCAAAGGGCAGTGGCGAAAAGTCAAGACGAAAGAACTGGTGCCGCCGAAACCGTATGTATTCCCACTGGCGAACGCAACGAAGGAGGCACTGTCCGTGTTCGAGAAGATTGACTTTGCATCTCTGAAGCTGGACGAGGCGGTCGGAGAAGGAGCTGAATTTTTAATGAAGCCCGGAGTTGCTGATAGCCCGACTGTAGAAGGTCAGGGCCCATCGCAACAGTTAGAGGTCGGCGGCACAGCGGAGCTGTTTGCACCACCTCCATCAGACCCAGTTGTGAGCACAGGTGAGCAGCAAATTATTGCGCCTCCTGAAGCGGGTGTGCAGCACGGGGGTGCGCCACCTGCAGCGGGAGTGCAGCACCAAGGTGCGCCTCCTGCCGCTGGAAATGCTCGCAACATCAGCATCACCTATAAGCGTATGGAATCCCATGGGCCTACCTTAGGTTGTAAAGGGTGTGCTGATTTTCCGAACAGTTATTTTCACACTAAAGCCTGTAGGAGACGTTTCAATAGGCTGTGTGGGGTTCCTGGGGATTCCGAGGACCCTCCTGTGGTAACTAGAACTGTAGGAGAAACGTTCGGAGATGGGTCAAGTTCCAGTTCAGGCTTAAAGCCCGCCGGAATGCCAGCAGCGCTGATCAATCTTAGCAGTGCGACCGATGAAATCAAGGGCCCTAGGGACACCAAAAATGATGGGGTTTCCAAAAGGGACATTTCTGCGGCCACTGCTTCCCTGCTCAAACTTTTGAAAGAGCCAAGAGAGCAGACAAAGGAGTTAAAGATTGCTGTTGCTGGTCTTGCTGCCCCTACGGATTTTTCCTTCAGGGGGGGCGCAGACACTGCGAATAGGTATGATGAAGTGTACAGAGGCGATGCTGTTAATCAAGGTATAATAAACGACGTCATTAAGGAGGCAAGTTCCTTCCTTGATGAGATGAATCAGCAAGCGCTTAGAAGCACTCTCACAGAGACTTACCTCAAGTGCAGCGCATGTCCGGCCTACAAAGCCCAAAGGAAATCCAAAGAGATTGATGAGGGATCCAGGTTCCTTGTTGAGTTTTGCTGTGACCAAAACAGTGAGTTAGGCAACACCATGGAACATCATAAACTCCCCTTTCTTAGGCTCAATAGAGAGTTTGCCGATTTGAGTGACCCAGACATTATGCAGCAGTTGTTAGTATGGGCTGAATCCCACCCTGGGGTTCACCTTTTTGGCAGCTTGCCTTGCACTGTTTGGTCATCTTGGCAACACATGGCCATAAGTAAGGGAGGGGATAAATATGTTCGTAGGTTGGAAGCTAGACGAAGAAAGTCCATGCAACTCTTTGATAATTTTGAAAGGTTGGCTGAAAAAGTTGTTCAGTTGGGTGGCTCTGTGTCCTTCGAATGGCCCCGATTCTCATATGGCTGGGTACAGCCAAAAGTGAGTCGGTTTATTAAACGATATAATCTGACCGAGGCCCTTTTTGATGGTTGTGCGTTTGGGATGACCCATAACGGCAAGTCAGTTTACAAGCCATGGAGAATAGTGACCAGCTGCCCCCTGCTGGCAAATAACTTAAGCCAGCACAGGTGTCAGCATCCTAAGGAGTTTAATCACGAACCTGTTCAGGGCAGCTTGACTGCCAAGACTGCGTTTTATCCTAGGAGCATGTGTGAGTGTATAGTTTCTTCTTTATACCCATACTCCACCTCTAAACACATCCCTGCGATGATTTGCCTCCCGAGCTTCGAGCAACATGACCACCGTGAAAAAGACACACCAAGCCTACTTGACTCAAAGGGGCAATTCTGTCAATGGCAGGATGGTGATGTCGGTGTTGTCTTTGAAACCGACCCCAGTGCTGCACTTTTTGGTGCGCCTGTGGAGCTCGAGGAATTGCTCGTTCCTGGCATGGTGACTCAGCTTTTGTCTCGTAAAGAGTTGCTGGGGAACCAAGATGCCATCACGGCAGTGCGCAAGGAAGCCAAAGGTCTCTTAGACAAGGGAACTTGGGATCTCGAGTCCGTCAAGGAACTCGATGAACTTCGCGCCGTTGCTCAGAAAAGCGGACAGAGTGTGCACCTTGCACAGCTCATGTCAATCTGCAGCATAAAGTTTGCCGAATTGGCCAAACACCTTCAGGTGTACAAAGGCCGTATCGTCTTCCGTGGCGATATTGCTCGGGATGAGTGGGGGGCAGCGGCAGTTTACCAAGAACTGTCCGCGTCCCCCACCTCCATCGCGACTGCGAACGCAACCATTGCGTATGGGCTCATACCTGGCCACCGCACAACCTGCGCGGACGCTGTAAAGGCTTACGTGCAATCCGAGCTTAAGAGCAAGCAAGCCACCTGGATTGCTTTGCCGACGGAATTGTGGCCAGAAGCGTGGAAGGGTCGCTACAAGCGCCCAATGGTACGGCTTATTAAGGCTCTGTATGGGCATCCCGAAAGTGGAGCACATTGGCAGAGACATTTGGAGGACATCCTCAAAAAGGGTTCTTTCAAAGCCGTTCCCGTCCCGGGGCATCCTAGTACGTACTGGATGACAGGAAGTAAGCTCCTGTTGACCGTGTACGTCGATGACCTCATGCTTTCAGGACCAGCAGGAGCACACGATGGATTCTGGGCGGAGCTCAGAAAACAAGTGGAGCTTGAAGACGTGACTGGTCTGGAGCGGTTTTTGGGACGACACCACGAGCTTTCGCAGGAGAAGGGAGCCAACACAGTTGCCTACGACATGTCAGCATATGCCCGGCAAACGGTTGACATGTACGTAGAGCGTACTGGAGCGAAAATGAAACGTGTGGCAACACCGTTTTGCCCTGAGGGCGCTCTAGTGCATGGGGATGAGGACGAACTAGGGGAGCTTGCGCCCCATGCTTGTGCTATCCTCATGAAAATGCTGTGGTTGGCCAGGCTATCCAGGCCTGACATCCTTAAACCCATTGGAGATTTAGCCACCCGTATCCAAAAGTGGACTCGCAACAACGACAAGCAGCTTTACCGTCTTGCGTGTTACATCCACTCCACTCTCGATCACAAGCTTGTGGGGAGAGTTGGGGATAAATTGTCTGACCTGAAGCTGAGGCTGTATGCCGACGCTGACTTTGCAGGCGACAAGGCGGACGCCAAGTCCACCAACGGAGGCTATTTAGTGTTAGTTGGCCCGAACACGTTTTTCCCATTGCAGTGGCTTAGTCGAAAACAGACGTCGACTAGTCGGTCCACCACAGAGGCCGAAGTCGTTGCCCTTGCGCATGGGGTGTTCTCGGAAGCCATACCGATGCTTCTCCTATGGGATACAATCAATGGCGGTTCATTCCCCTTTGAGGCACTCGAAGACAACCAAGCAACTATTAAGGTTGTCAAGAAAGGGTACAGCTCCAAGTTGAGGCACATTGCCAGGACTCACAAAGTGAATCTTAGCAGCCTCTCCGAAGTTTTTGAGCGACCCGGATCTGAAATCGAGTATGTGGATACGAAAGAGCAAGCTGCTGACATATTCACCAAGGCACTTGAACCACAAAAGTGGGCCAATGCCTTAGACCTCTTAGGGATGAGGTACACCTCGGGTGTTACCTGACCTTGTGCTGCACCATGGTGCGCCAAGGCTTCCTTCCGTGTGCTGCAGCAGTGCGCCTCGGAAGATGTCCTGTGCTGCAAATATGCCCTGCTGGTCTTGCGTTATGCTGTTGCAGGGTTGCGCCAGGCCCGCCATCAATCGCCAAATGGATGTCCACTCTTAGTGAGCGGGGGGAGTAATTTTGCAGTGAGATCCAGAGGGTTTCTGTACTGTATATATAGGACTCCCTTCAGTGGACATGTATAGGTCTCAGCAAAGCGATATCCAATGATGTCATGACTGGACCAACCGATTTGGCTCAAGCAATGAATAGAAGCAAAACGGGAAGCTAGGAATCCCTGGCATTTCCCACGCTTTGCGTGGTTATCAGCCGTAGACTCTTACCAAGCTACGAGCACTGCAAGGCCTCTCCGTGCTGCCGGAGAACTAGGCCGGTACGTATACCATAGCAGCATACCCTACGGGGTACTGAAGAGGGAAGGCAATCGGAGCAATACAGCCGAACCTCTGCGCACAGCTTGTGGACCGACCAGCCGGTATTACACTGCTTTAACTCTGGCGTTCTGCACTGAGGTGCGACCCAGAGGTGCGAGGATGTCATCTGCGAAGGAGGAGGCCAGGGAGCCCACTAGAAGAGGTGGGAAGTCCTGGAAGCGCAAGATGGCCAGAGAGGCAAGGATCGCAGCAGAGCAGCATGCGAATGATGGGGATTCAGATGCCGAGAAGATCGTGCACTCCACCATCGAACGCCATACTCGCCAGACTGACGATGAAGTCAAAGCTCAATTGACGAAATGGACGAAGGGAGACTTGAGCGAAGCACCCGCTAAGGTCAAGCTCTATCCCAAGCCCAAGGCTGACTGGCACCCGTCGTTGGAAGCCAGCAAACGGCCGTCTTCAGAGCCATGGCCACCTGAGACTAAGTCTAAGGCCAAAGGCGCTCCTGCAGAGCAACCAGCTGGCCTCTCTTGGTCCAGTGGGTCTGCTGCGGAGAAGAAGATAGAGGTGAAGTCGTCGTCAGAGTCCGAGACATCAGAAGCTGCCACAGCTCCAAAAGCCGTAGACATTCCCGAGGAAAAGACTAAAGCACTCCAGCAATCGTTACTGAAG
>CALGTP010000570.1 GCA_937902105.1 uncultured Actinomycetes bacterium | reverse complement strand
CATTACGGGAACTATGCGAGGGCCTTCAACTTCCGACACCCACGCCACTCATTAAGACACCGCTTGTCGAAATGGGAGTAGCAATGTCACTCACCTAAATACAGGTACTTATGGCTCTAGTCAATACACTCGCCACCTCCGATACGTTCCGCTCATGGTTGGCCCGCACCAACACCGTTATTGATCTCATCAATAGCAACACGGTCGTGGTAGGCGGTGCAGCGATTGGAGCATTCACGATCGGTAATACTACAGACACGACATCCAGCCTGACCATCGCCGGCGGAAAAAGTGTCGCGAACCTGAGCGGTTTGTTCTTGACGGGCAATACTACGGCGGGTGCAAATGTCACCGTCAATTCGTCAAGTCTGCTGTTCACGATATCGAGCAATGCGACCCTCCTGCAATCGGTGGGTGGGACGTTTGTGAATGCAAGTGCGCTGACTGTCAACTCGACCGCCACGGTGTATGGCGCGATTGTTGGCAACAGCACACTGGCGCTTGCACAAACTGCATCATTCAGTCAAAACGTCTCTGTTGCTAATAATCTCGTCGCCTCCAATACAGTCTATTCACGGGCGCTCCTGTTCAGCGAAACCGGCGCCGTGGTGTCTGACACGTTGTGCAGTTGATCCTATAACAACTATACCGTTTCTGGTCTCGCTGACGCGGCGGTCCTGCATGCCAATCCGAATGTGCAGGATATCTCCATCACGGGGCTGACGGCGCCCACCAATTTAAGCACTGGTGCGAAGGTGTTCTATGTACAGAACCTCTCCGCGACATATAAGATCACGCTCAAGGACGAGAGTGCCTCGTCCACGGCCGCAAATCGATTCACGAATCCTGGCGCGGCGGATGTGGATATTTTACCCAACTCATCGATTCCACTGATCTACAGCACAGCAACCGCGCGCTGGCGCGTTCTGGCGTCATCTGGCACATCAGTCACCACACTGACGGTTGCGGGGTATGTGAATGCGCGCAGCACCCTGCAGGTCGCGGGCGTCAGCACACTCTCAGCAAATCTCGCGGTCGATACGAACGTGCTGATCGTTGATGCCACGAATAATCGCGTCGGCATTAACACCCTCTCTCCGACTGTGGCGCTTGATGTCACGGGAAATGTGGCGTTTAGCACCGTACTGTCGATCGGTGGGGCCGCAAATGCGTTGAGCACACTGGGTGTAACGGGTGCGGCCAACCTACTGAGCACTCTGGGTGTCACTGGCGCCGCGAATGTTTTGAGCACCTTTGGGGCGACTGGTGCGGCCAACCTACTGAGCACTCTGGGTGTGACCGGCGCGACCACATTGAGCAGCACACTGCTCGTGACCGGCGTTGCCACGATCAATAATCGTATGAATTTTGATGGCACGAATAACGGTCGTCTGGTGCTGCCCGTTGGCACAAACAAATGGGCGACATAAGGACATATGGCCATTCCAACCTCACGCGACGACTTCAAGGAATACTGCCTACGGGCCCTCGGCAAACCCGTCATTCAAATCAATGTGGATGACGATCAGATCGAGGATCGTCTGGATGAGGCCCTCTATGTCTATCAGCAGTTTCATTATGATGCGATCGTCAAGACGTTTCTGAGTCACGAGATTACCGCGAGCACGATGCGGTTTGCATCCGCCACAACGGGGAGTTTCAGCAACAACGAACTCATCGTGGGTGCGACATCCAACACCCACGGGCAAGTCATCTCGACCAGCAATACCACGATGATCAAGTTCTATACAACGGATCTCACGAACACGAGTATCGCCATTGCGGACAGTTATAGTGATACCGCCAAGCGATCGTTCATGAATGGAGAACTCATCACCGGCCAGACATCGGGAGCGACGGGCACGCTGTTTACCGCGAATGCGACCACCAATGCTATCTCATTCGGGGATATGGACAATAAGTGGTTCAGTGTCGCGGATTCCGTGATTGGCATTACGCGCGTCTTTCTTCCCTATGATCAGGGCGGCGCGACGGGAGGGGACATTCTGTTCAATCCGCAAGCGCAGTTCAATATGAGTTTGATGTCGACCTTCAATCAAGGTTCGATCATTCCGTATGTCATGGGCCGGCAATATCTTCAGTTGATGAATGATACCTTTCGTGGGCGCCCGAGCATCCGCTTCTCGCGGCATATGAATCGTTTGTTTGTGGATGTTGATTGGCAGGCGCAGTTCAGACCGGGGCAGTGGATTGTGATGGAAGCGACGCGCACCATCGATCCCGACACCTTCACGGATGTCTGGAGCGACCGATGGTTGCAGCGATTCTCGATTGCGCTCATCAAGCGCCAGTGGGGACTCAATCTCAGTAAGTACGGTGGGTTGGCTCTGCCGGGTGGCGTGACCTTGGATGGGCGGTCGATTCTCTCTGAGGCCAATCAAGAGGTCAAAGATTTGGAACTTGAGGTGCAGAATACCTATCAAGAGCCTGTCAGTTTTATTACAGGTTAGCAC
>CALGTP010000569.1 GCA_937902105.1 uncultured Actinomycetes bacterium | reverse complement strand
TTCAGTCGCTGGTACAAGCACGGGTCGAGCTTGTTCTGATTAAAGCCGATCAGCAGCATATGATTGGTGAACAAGGTGTACCAGCAGTATGGTGCTTGACTGTGTCCGTACAGGTTGCGTTTCAGTCGACAAATCGCGCCATCATAAGGCCGATCCGGGAAGCCTCTTGGAAGCTTCACATAGTGCAGGTCCATGGGCTTGGCATTGGCGAACGCCTGCTTGCAGTCGGTCGCCATGACGTGCCAATCCTCCTTAGCTGCCATAGACAGGAGCATGCGAAAGGTGGACATGCGAGGCGTGGGAGCCGGCACAGACAGAGCTGGGTCGAGCCTGTGACCGAGCAGAACGCATCGACATTTGCAGACTCCTTCATCTTCACCTGGTTTCGGCGGCTTGTACTTGAACAACAGCATGGTCGGAATGACTGGCCGGTGAGCATCGGACGCTGGGATCTCACTCACGATCTCGAGCATTTGGGCTTCGTAGTATAGACCGTCCATCTCCTTGTAGGCCGAGTCAGTCCATAGTTGGCGCCACTTGGTGTCCTTGAGGTGTGCCACTGCCTGCATCGACTTTGGAATCGTCATTTTGTTGATGAACTCCTCGACTTCATTGACGGTGGCAATCACGGTGGTGAAGCTGACGTGGGCAACTCTCCAGCGATGTCGTCCAAGGTCTAGGCGTTCATAGTCAGTGGAGCCGGTGTACTGGATCTCGGTCAGTCCGAATCGGTCGCGTACAGCGGTGACCTTGGCATCATCGTACTTGGACTTGTGCTTCCCTGTACGTTGAACTTGAATTTCAGTGCCTGGAAGAAGGCAGTCTGGACAATACCACGCATCGGCAGTCCGCGGTTTCCATTTAATGCCGAGGCAGGTGTTGTGAAAACCGCGATCACAGCGATCGCAGAGCAGCATCTGTACCTGCTCCGACCTATTGCGACGGGACGACTTGGGGTCATCGATGTGCGTAAGATTGCAGGTCGCGCAGGCGAGGTCTGGGTCGAAGCAGAGCTGCTTTTTCTGCTTGGCGGTGAGCTTCGACTCCGGAGGCGTGACCTTCGGTTCGTCGATCGGTGCCGAAGTAGTCGAGGTTGTCGGTTGGTGAGCAAGACGCAGAGCTCGAAGATGCCACTCTCGAAGAAGGTTGGTGTTGACCTCGTAGCCCGTCATGCCGGTGGCATAGAGCTCACGTGAACGTTGCTCGCAGAACTCCTGGAACTCAAGTATCTTCGTCTTGTCGTCGGGTGGAAGTGGTACTGGTTGATAGTCGACAAGGACCTGCTCGATGGTCGGCTCACCGGTGGACTTGACTGTGAGCTTGAACTCGAGTAGGTTCGGGTCAATGATGGTGCCGGTCTTGATGTCCAGAACTGCGCGTTCACGATATGTTCGCTTGAGGTCATTGCTCGTTATGCGTATCGGTTTGTTCTTGAGGTCCAAGTCCAAGACGTAGACGCTGCCATGTTGTTCAGCTTGTCCGAGATAGCGAGCATGATGACCGCGAGGGTCAAGCTTACGCTGAAGGCCAGGTTCCTGCTGGCGATAAATGAGCGGCGCCCCAAATGCGTGTAGGATCGGGTGCGCAGGCATGGCTGGGTGCCAGTAGGTGTACGGTGCTGGGAGTCATGGCTAGACAGGAACTGGTCAGCATGGGCTGCAAAGCGGATTGCGTACGACCAGTATTCCAAGCCGAGATTCGCCGCAAGCAGCATCGAGTGAGCTTGGCGAAGTAGAGTCTGGTGTGCACGTTCAACGATGCCGTGAGCTTGATGTTCGTGAGGTGTGACGACGGTTAGCTTGATGCAGTTAGCTTGACACAGGTCGATCAGGCCGGTCGCGGATTCTCCTTGAAATTCTCCTCCTGCATCGACCCGGATCTCCGTGGGCTTCACTCTGATGTAGGCGAAGTACTTCTGAAAGGCCTTGGGCGCATCGGACTTGTGCACCATGGGGTACACTGTCTTGAGACGACTCTTGCCGTCGACGATGGTCAGCGAGTGCATATTGCCGTGGACATCCGGCACGTTCATGTTCATCAGGTCGGCGTGGATGATCTCGTTAGGATACTGTGCTGGCTTGAGAGTTCCTTGATGAGGCTGCTGCCTGGCCTTGGCAACATCACACGAGTTACACGGAATTTCGCTCGGAAGGACCCAGTACTTTAGGATACCTAGCGATTTGAGAACGCGGTGAAGTCGCTTGCGACTGGGATGTCCGAACCTTGCATGCTGAAGCAGGGCTGCTTCCTCTGGCATGGTCTTGCGATGCCGTGTAGTAGACGTAGTTGAAGACGAACTCTCGGTCATGTTCGAGGCCGGTGACGGTGCCGCAGTTGGGGTTGATGTTGAGTTCGCGGCAGAAGGCGGAGTTGGAGCTGTAGCGGAGCTGGAGCTGGTAGTTGTAGGCGTCGGACGCGTTCTCACCGGTGCTATGCAGGCCGGTTCCGATATCGACGGTCGAGTTCGAGCTGGGTCACTACGGACAGTTCTCAGGAAGCGGTAGACTCCTCGTGGAATCCGTGCTCGGAGTCGTGGATCAGCGATTCGTTCCTGGTCGGGAGGCATGTCCTCGTTCCATCGGATGCAGTACCGATGGTGGATGCCGTCGGGCAGCATGAGTTGACATCGACTCGCCGGTGTACACTGGACGGTGAATGGCTGGTAGCCGTAGGTCACGAGTGTCGTGGATTTCTGCGATGTGGGCGGATCCACCGCTGGGTCGTACAGCTTGCAGTAGTCGATGGTGTTGACATGCCACGCAGTGTGCAGAGACGGAGACGGGGTGTTGATGAGGTCGATAACATCGGGCATGTAGCAGAAGAGTGAGTGCTTGGGGTTCTCGACCGTGATTCGAGTGCGTGGACAGGCCTGCGCCCACGGGATCAACAGTTTATAGATCACGTGGGCTCGAAAACGATCATCTGCAACAGCCTTGCAAGTGACAGGTTGGAAGTGCATGCCATCGAAGCGCCGGTGGGCGTGGCGCCAGTCGGGATCGAAGGGGTCACGTGCTCCGAACGTGCAGGCAAGTGATAAGGTCATGCACTCAAAGGAGACATGGATATCGGTGAGCTGCTCGCGGGGTATCTCAGGAAAGTGGACGTGGAGCAGCTTGACAAGAGTTCGTTCGTCGAGGTCATCTTCTGGGTGCGCTTGATGGTAGCACAGTCGAGGGTGAAGTTCAACTGGAACTTCGACCTGTGCCCAGAATTCCTGCGGCGAAATAACATCGACCGCAAGCGCGAAGCTGTCCAAATTGGACTCCAGGAACTCGACGCAAAAAGTCCCGCTGCCAGCGCCGATGTCCAGACCCAGAACTGTGAAGGCTGTCGATCTCGGGCGTTTCGGGTGATGCTGAGGGGCGTTAAGACCCTCGTCCTCACGCGGTCTCTTGGCCTTGGTCACTCGTGTCGTGCTGATGGTCTGCGAGTCCGTGGTCTCTGTGACGTCGCTGGCAGTGGGGTTCATGACAAT
>CALGTP010000568.1 GCA_937902105.1 uncultured Actinomycetes bacterium | reverse complement strand
ACGAGACGAGACGAGACGACCACGGAAAGAAAGAAAGAAAGAAAGAAAGATTAATTTTCGTTCGCCCCATGCCCAACCCCAAAGAGCCACCCATTCTCCCGGAATACAGTAATACTTCCCGTTTGAGGTTCAGAAAACCCCAAGTCCAATTCACTGCCAATTTGTTGCCAAGTTTCTGTTTTTTGCACGGAGAACATGTCCCAGTAAGCCGCATTTGGGCTTCATCGAACCCAAACAGCTCTACAAGCCAGGCATGATCTTCATCGCAGTCATCCATGGCTGGCAACTGCCTAAGGAATGCCCTACAGCTGGAGATGTGTAGCCAGAGCATGCATGAGTGTTGACGTGTATACGCATTGACATGTGTTGCAGCATTTGTGCATGTACCAGTTCACAAGCACACACCTGCAGACACAGTTCCCCATGCATACGTATGTGATAACAGCTTGCTTCACAATGGAACTTACAGGATCAGCTATGAACCTGGAGGCATAACATGTACTTATTGTGTTTAAGAGTTTCCGAATCAACCAGTAGTTGATCACTAAGCTTAGTTTTCTCAGAGTGTTTGGAGCACTATGCCAAGCTTGTCAGCATAACACACGAGAGCAAGCTGCGAGCCACACACAACACGAACTTTGAGGCCGTGGCTCCTTCACCGATCTGCTTCGCCAGCTGCTTCATCATCGGATCAGGTTCAAGACCTGGCACGAACTTCAATCACTGATCCATCGAGTTAGCACATGCCTACAGTTGTCATGCACCTGTGTAGGAATTCCAACATGAACATTGACTCGGCCATGCACAAATACTGAACACATATAGCAGGCTACAAGACCTGTCACGCAACTCCACTTCAGATTCAAGTACAAGCTCACATGTCCATTCAAACAATGTACAGGCTTAGATATACTTCATGGGGTTGGCTCGAATATGGCAGAAGCGACAAGACTTGGTTGTTTTATCCTCCCAGAGCATAAGGGTATGCGACACATGTGCAGTCAACTCATGGCACTCTGTAGACAGACAGCTATAGCACACAGTCATAGCTTGCGAATAAGAAGGTACCTGAGATCAAGCACCAACAAATCGAACAACATGTTTACCGCCAGGCAGCACAGTCGCTCCGTGAACTCAAGCCCAGTTCACAGTTGCTTATCGACTAAGCCTGTAGCACCTACAGACAAATGCAAGCCTCATAAAGGCATGCGTGAATTTAAAGTTAAGATGGCCAAGCTAAGACCCCCAGCACCATAGGCGACTTCCACTTTAAGCCCATTCAATTTCGAACCACTTTAGGTTATGCAACTCAGAACAGCAGCCAAACACAACTGAGAACAACAGGTCACGCATACCACATCATTAACTCAACAGCTTATCAAGCAAGCATTTGTGAATCAACTTTTCAAACAACTACCCAAGGAGAAATCTGTCCCAACATAGCATACACTCTACAGGACCTCACTATCCCGTTGGTTTCATTTTCTCATGCGCTTCTTTGGGGCCACTACACCTTCCGAGGCCTGCTTAGTCTTCTTGCCCCGAACGCACCTCTGAGAGGCAGCCACAGCCGCTGATTCAGGACCAACAACCTTCTCAGTAACCTTCTCAGGTTTAACGAATTTTGTGAGGCTCCTAGGTAGAGCAAACCAGGATACAGAATCACACCATGTTCACATTGTCAATTGTTATGTGCAGACAACTGCTTGCCACAAACAGTTCATCGCCAACTAATCTAATTATGCTGCAAGAAGACAAGATTGAGAGTGTTAGCATCTCTTGTAAACTGAACACTGTAAGACATGTTCATCACTTCAAAGCAACAACTGTTTGCATTTTCTAGAGATCACTTGCTTTGAACAGCACGACTTGCTTGTCAGCAACTAAGCAAGCTACTTGTTCTTGGCCTCAATGCAAGTCGCCTTTGACATCCTTATGTATGATAGATTTGTTAGTGGCATCCGAACAATAGGTTTGGCCTCAGAACATCATAAAATCAACAAGTTCCACAATTTCAAAACTATAGTTTCACCTGTCCACAGGCAAAGTTCCACGACTGTGCCAGCTGGTACTGCGATTGGAGGTCCAGCTGATGCCTTGCACAATTTTGTTGGTGTGGAAAGTGTGACATCATATGTGTTGCAAGAGAGTAGGCACTGGAGAACTTAGTGGGTAGATTGAGCAACGAAAAAAACATTACATAGACCATATGTTGGTATGGTGCAATGTCTACAAACAGATTGATGTTCAAACTTCTGCACTAACAACAGCCAACAACATATTTTAAATGACATCCACGAGTCTGTGGCTGGAATCCAGTGACAGTGCCTGCTGCCTTGATATCCATCAGTGTTTCATAGACCTGATCCAAACCATCGACGATTTTAGTCACCAAGTTCAGGGCCCTGAGTCGACAGAGCACTGCATGAGAATAACCCAACACGGAATTCACAGATTTCACAAGCCACAAGCACATCTGTCGTTTCCATACATGTAAGAGTTCAACTTGACTTTCCCAACACAGTCATCCGCTTTCTCCACCTTTGAACGGAACGCATCCATTTTTGTGGAAGTAGAGAGGAGGTTCTTCAAATAGTCAGCCAAGTTCTCTGAAGCCTCACTTGTTTGCCGTACAGTGGTACACTTAACGTATTCTATGACTGAGTCCTCCTCAACTTAGACACACAACACATTACATCGTGCGTAATAGAAGCCAAGATTCACACTTGTTTCCCTCGTGCACACAAATGGATGTTGAGTTGTCATCTTCGAACCCATATGTGCCCTCTTCGAACAAGGCCGGTGGAGCAGTCATGTTTTCCATGGCGCCTTCTCCTTGGCGTTCATGTGTCACTGACTCTATGTCCGTTGTTGTCAGTGTGCCAGATGTCCGGATTTCAACCCAGTACTCAGTTTGGTCCTTGTCATACTTGCTTTTCCTTTGCAGATCTTCAGTTCCAAAATCACATATAACGTCCTAGAACTGTTTGCTAACAGAGCCCCAGCACCAAACAAAACATGTACAAACTGAAGCTAAGTTCCTGAGGAGCTGTGGGCGGGACTTACAATAGTCCACGATCTGGTCTACACGTTTCCTTGGCTACGCGAACCTAACAAGTAGATAATGCATCCACGAAGTTTTGACATCAGCCAAAACATGCCAAGGCAATACACACCACTGTTCACATCTAACTGTGTGTCTAGAGTCATGTTACACCCACAAGATCACCTGATCCAAGCAACATAAATTATTCAGAGCAAACAATTATTGCTAATCACGGCTAACTGTCTGTGATAAGAACAGCAACGATTTCATGTCTTCTGATGTATAGAACCCTCCTTCGACCTTCAGCTCCCTAGATTTCAAGGAAGTCGATTGGAACGTCACTTGCTCTTTGAACAACGCCTGATGACTCAGCCATGGGCTTGTCAAGTTGCTGATCACACAAGCTAGGTGTTCGGTTTTTTAAAAAGCTAGTATACATTGTAAAGCATCTTTGTAAGCAGTGTCAGAGTGGATAAGACATCGATTAGCAACTGACATGGGAAGTTATTAGAAATTAATTTGCAGTAGATAGCATAGCTGTCCCTTTTGTTAATAATCTAAGCAAGTGTGTCTGTGTGGTTAGATTTGTCACTGAGATCCATTGGCCAGCCATCTGTTTAGCGAACATCTGGTCACTCCAACACATATGTCATGAGATGTTGGTACACACTTGCGCAAGCTAAGCATAGGATAGGCTATAGCATTGGTTCTTGTGAAAGACCTCTCCTTGTTGAAACCAGTCGAGCTAAAGATTTCAAGCAGTTTGTTTCGATCTTTACCACCATTCTTCCACTGCTGGTGGATATCAGCTGGCACATCGACTCGTCCACTAGAGTCTTTTGGGGAGCACATACGCCGAACACAGGCTTTGATCTTGTTCAGCTGCTTCCGCTCAAGAGTTTCCTTACTGAGTGTACAACGGACGCAACAACTCGGTTACAAGTGTGTATCATTCTCAGCAACACAACCGGGGACAGCTTGTGTGTGTTTCAAACATATAGAGAACAAGTACCAAATAGTAAATCAGTATCATCACAGCATTTGAACAGTAGAACCAACAAACCATAATCAACAAAAGGTTTAGGGACCTGTAGCTGGTACAGTGACAACACAAACAAACAAGGTCAACACAGTTTTGGAAACAATGCCACATCCTTAGAGCACAAGCACTTGATTATCATGACTAGAAGCAACACATGAAAGTGTCTGCATGCTCAGCCATGTTGCAAGATTAACTTCTACTGGCTGTGGCTTCTGAGGCTGTGTTGGTTCTGCTGCATGGGTGATTGCGACGCAATCTACAGCAACAGTGGCCACCTCAGCAAGCCGCGATCGACCATCTGGATTAGTATCCTCGGCTTGTGTGTCGCAGCATTAACAGGGTAAGCATAGTTTGTATGAGACAGCGCGCCTATACCATATACCTGCATAATATAGGGCAGCAAACAATGTAAGTATTCAAGACATGAGTCAGGCGCTGGAGAAATACCGATATGAGATTTCATTCTGCTCGATGGTGAGGGAGTAGAGATGAGATCCCCACTTGCATTATCAGCATCATCACCCACCTCGTGTGTGTCAGTATCATTACATTGCACGCTTGGGACAAGGAGTTTGCAGAATATTTTTTCTAAAACCATCGGAAACAAAAGGAAACCTAGCATTGCTTCATAACAAGAAAACACCATGGACTATATAAAAATACACAATGAGGCCATGCCTCATAGGGATCCTGAATTGCTGTCTCTGGAAATGCCTCCTCCTCAGAGTCGGAATCACCAAGTTGTGAAAGTGCGCCCAACATCTCCCCCATCAGAGTCTCATCACACTCGGAGGCCATGTCCTCGCATGCTGAATTATCAGCATCTGAGACAGACCTTGCAGAGCCAGGGCTTTTCACAGGCATTGCCAGACCAGGGATATCACCAGGAACAGTTTCCGTACCTGAATTGTCGTCTTGCTCCTGTACTTTGAACTGGGCGTCTCGGAGAGTGCTCTGCAATGCCTGCAAAGGACTAGATATCATGTTCAGACTGTACGTATAGATTGTATATATATACATATATAACCTTAATAAATTTGCGTGTTTATATGTATACAGAGTCGG
>CALGTP010000567.1 GCA_937902105.1 uncultured Actinomycetes bacterium | reverse complement strand
GGTTTCCATCGGAGTGCCACCGCCGAAGAAAAAAGTTGACGGCACGGAACCAGTCACCCACTAAGCAAAAACTCCTTGGTTCTTCTGGTGGCGAGATATGCCCTATTTGGGCATATCTCGCCACCAGAAGAACCAAAAAAGGGTTAACCGAGGATGGGATTTGCGGCGATTGAGGCACGCTTCATACGCTCAACAGGTGCTTGACGGAAATCTGGATGAGTCAGAATCCAAAACTGATTAGCCACGACTGCATCATGAACCTGTTGCGCCACATCACTGGCGGCGATTCCGCCTTCAACGCCAGCCTTCAACATTTCATTCATCATTGAGGCAATGGGATCAGTCGGTTCGGCAGGTTGTGCACCAAGACGATCACTCCACTTAATATCTGTAGCCAAATTTGTCTTCACAAAACCAGGGCACAACACGCTGCAACTGACGCCTGAACCTTTTGCTTCAAGTTCAAGAAACAAACCCTCACTCATGGCCACCACCGCATGCTTAGTGGCGTTATAGGGACCGAAGCCTGGCATCGCCACAAGCCCAGCCATGGAAGCCGTATTCACGATGTGACCTTCGTTTTGATCGAGCATGATCGGAAGAAATGAGCGAATGCCGTGGATGACGCCGTACAAGTTGATGTTGATCACCCAATCCCAAACACTCATTGGCCCGGTCCACTGATCACCAACACCAGCGACTCCAGCGTTATTGCAGAGCACATGTGCCGCGCCGTACTTCTCCAGCGTCTTGCGGGCCAACTCTTCAACACTCTCGCCCAAGGACACATCAACCGTGACCGGAAATACATCCACGCCATTTTCCGTTAGTTCGGCTTCTACATTGCGCAGTTTCACCTCATCCACGTCGGCAAGAACGATTTTCATGCCAGCCGCAATAAAGCGGTCGGTCATCGCCCGGCCGATACCACTGGCTGCTCCGGTAATGACCGCTACCTTGCCCTGAAGATTTTTCACAATGTTCTGCCCCTTTGAGATATGCAACAACCCTAGGCGAGGCGTAGCGTCAGAGTCGTGGGCTACCGCTATTTATGGACACCTCTACAACTTGGACCAGTTGAGGCTCGCAACCGCATCGTATTTAGTGCGCACCTGACGAACTACGCCAAGGATGGCAAGCCCACAGATCAGCACACCGATTATTACGCCGCCCGTGCCGCCGGCGGAGCGGGTCTGATTATCACCGAGGAACACAGCACCCATCCCACCGATTGGCCCTATGAAAAGTTGATCCACGGGTTTCATCGTGATGTCATCCCCGGCTACAAAAAGATCACGGATGCCGTCCATCGCCATCGAGTGCCGATCTTCGCACAAATCAATCACAACGGCGGTCAGGCGAGCAGCATGTTTAGCCGTCTCCCCGTGTGGGCACCCTCTGCAATCGCCGATCCACTTTTTCGTGAAGTCCCCAAGGCCGTCACCCACGCCGAGATTGAAGAGATCATCGCCGGCTACGTATTAGTCGCCCAACATTGTGCTGAGGGTGGATTCGATGGCGTCGAACTGCAATGCAGCCACTCATCAATCGTGCGTGGTTTCTTATCCCCCGCGACTAATCGCCGCACCGATGAATACGGCGGTTCGCTCGCCAATCGGGCGCGTATTTTGGTTGACATCGTGGCCGCAGTGCGTCATGCCATCGGAGATGGATTGGCTCTTGGAGTGCGGCTATGTGGCGATGAATTCATTGATGGTGGAACAACTATTGATGAGGCAGTCGAGGTCGCGAAAATTGTTGAGGCCACCGGAAATGTTGATTACATCAACACATCAATCGGAGTGGCTACTGCCAGTTTGTTCATGATCGAAGCCAGTATGCATATTCCTCCTGGCTATGCAACGTTCATCTCCAGCGCCATTCGCAAAGCAGTTGATCTCCCGGTCGTCGGTGTTGGAAGATTCAAGGATCCACTGCAAGCCGAACGCGCATTGGCTGAAGGACACTGTGATTTGGTGGGTATTGTGCGTGGGCAAATCGCCGATGCCGACTTCGCCGCTAAAGCCCGTGCCGGAGCGACCGACGATATTCGTCTGTGCCTCAGTTGCAATCAAGAGTGTGTCGGGCGAATGGGACTCAACCGCTGGCTTGGATGCATTGAGAATCCTCGCACTGGTCGTGAAAATGAGTGGCGAGTCAACGACCATCTAGCGATCACCGCCAAGCCGAAAAAAGTCATGATTGCTGGCGCAGGTCCAGCTGGTTTACAGGCCGCAATTGCAGCGGCACGTAAGGGTCATCAAGTCACCGTGTATGAAAAAGAAACTGTCGCTGGCGGGCAGGTGCGCATTGCCGCAAGTGTTCCCAATCGCGCCGAGTTCGGCGACATGATTCGTAATCAACTCACCGAATGCGCTCGACTCGGTGTCACCATCATCTACGGCTCGGGTGTCTGGCCAGGATTGATTGAGGAACAAAAACCCGATCACGTCATCGTCGCCACTGGTGCCGAACCATCTCGCCCGTGGTGGGTCGCTGATCCAGAACACGACGAATCAGCACTGCGCGTGTGTGATGTGCGCGCCATATTGGATGGCTCTGCGCCAATGGGTGGACCACAATCGGGAGACAGTGTGGTGATCGTTGATGAGATCGGATTCCATCACGCCACATCCACCGCCGAAGTCTTGGCGGATCGCGGATGTGTCGTTGAAATCGTGACTCCAGGCATGGTGGTTGGTCAAGATCTCGGGATCACGCTTGACATGGAGAACTGGTGGATCCGCGCTGGTGCCAAGGGCATCGTGCAGACAACTGACCTCGTCCCGATGGGCTTTGCTAATGGGGAGTTGACATTGTTACATCACCCCACTGGTGTCAACCAAACACGTCATCCCGAGTGGGTCGTCTTGGCGGTACCGCCAAACCCAGTTGAATGGTTATACAACGATCTGAAGAACGCTGGTGTCAGCGTTGAACGCGTCGGAGACTGTGTAGCGCCACGGCGAGCTCACGCTGCCGTTGTTGAGGGCGAACGCGCTGGCTCGTCGGTGTAAGCAGATAACGGGTTAAGCGGGATTGCCGCCCAAAAAGTATCCATCGCATCAGCGTCCGAACAATCAATCACAATTTCACGAATAGTTGCCAAACGGTCATGGCTAGACAAGCGCACACAAATTATTCCGACTAAGGTCATCACGTGCTCGCAGCCTCTGGAGTTATTAATAGTCTCACCGATTGGCTTGATCGAGTCTCTGGAAATTGGTGGTTTTTAGCGGTCATTTTGGTGATCGCTCTGCTCGACTCCGTGATACCAGTGGTCCCTAGTGAGACGACTGTGATCATTGGTGGAGTGGCAGCGAGTAGCGCGGGCGTTGCGCCGTACAGCATTGTTTTTGTGATCATCGCAGGAGCCGTGGGGGCGTTCATTGGAGACAACTTGAGTTATCAAATCGGTCGTCGCGCGAGCGGATTCGTGGAGCGTCGCGCAGCCAAGAAAGAGTCCACCGCCAAGAAACTGCATTGGGCTGCTGAGCAAATTGAAGAACGCGGCGGATTGCTATTGATCACTGCCCGATTTATTCCGGGCGGGCGCACGGTTCTGACTTTGTCATCTGGGCTGACCCAGCAACCACAACGGTGGTTCATGGGATGGGTTGGCGTCGCCACCATCATTTGGGCCTCCTACGCGGGGATCTTGGGGTATGCCTTTGGAACCAAATTTGAGGATGACCACACGACAGCCTTCCTGCTGGCTTTCGGTGCGGCGCTCGCCGTCACAGCGTTCATTGAACTGGTGCGCTTTGTGAATAAAAAACGATCCTCCAGACCCAACCCCTGACTCCCCCATTGGGCACATATGGGCAGAGTAGGCGTAATCTGAAGGAGTCATGCTTGCTGTCATCCCTGTCCGTCATGGAGTCGCCCCCGTTGGCTCAGATGAAACCGTCTGCGAAGCCTTGGGCAATGTCCTGCTCGTCGGCACAGGCACCGCCACCGCAGCAACCTCACTCGCTCATGTGGCCACTCATATCTGGCTCGTTGAGTCCCCACCCATCGCACAAGTCATCGCCGCAGCCATCGCGCAGGTTGGTCTGACCGCAGACTCTCTCATTCTGCCCGCCAGTCCCGACGGTCGAGATCTCGCTCCGCAACTTGCCCATCATCTGCGGCGGACACTTTTTGCGGGCTCCATTGCCGTGACAACAGACAAAGTCAGCGTGGCGCGCCAAGGTGGACTAGCAATCGCCGACTTCGCCCCCACGACACCATTCGTCGCCACATTGCAGATCGGCATTCGTGGTATTGAAACACACGGTGATGAACCAGTCATCACCACCGTTGAAGTCTCCAGTCCTTCTGCGTCATCGCGCGCATCGAGCGTTTCCACTGTGGCAGTACTACCGCCAGATGCGTCAACGATGGACCTCTCCGAAGCCCCACGAATTGTCAGTGGTGGTGCGGGTCTCGACAGCGATCAACGCTTCAGACAACTGCAATCTGTTTCCACTGCCCTCGATGCATCAATGGGTGTCACGCGTGTCATCACCGATCGCGGTTGGGCCGAGCACGAACGTCAAATTGGTACGACAGGCGTCATCGTGCAACCTGACTTGTACATCTCCTTTGGTGTCAGCGGCGCAGTGCAACACACAAGTGGTCTCGGCCAACCCGAACACATCATCAGTGTCAATACTGATGCTCATTGCCCGATGATGCAGATGTCTGACCTGGCAATCGTTGCCGATGCCAACGCAGTTCTTGATCAACTCGCAGAATTGCTCGGCGCGAATGTCAAAGAAGGTGCCTCGTGACTGACGCTGACATCATCGTCGTCGGGGCTGGTCCCGCAGGATCTTGCGCTGCCATTGCCGCGGCCCGTTCAGGAAAACGCGTCGTTCTCATTGAGCGTGGACCTTTCCCAGGTTCTAAAAATATGTACGGCGGCGTGATCTATCCGCGCATCCTTGATGAACTCATTCCACAGTGGTTTGAAACTGCCCCCATTCAACGCTGGGTTGTACGTCGCTCAACGATGGTGCTCTCAGATACTGGCGCCTTGAACATTGACTACCGCAGTAATGCTTGGGGTCAGGCGCCCTATAACGGGGCAACTGCGTATCGTCCCGATTTCGACAACTGGATATCGCAGCAAGCCGTAGCAGCAGGAGCAGATCTCATTTGTTCGACAACTGTCACTGGGCTACTGCGCGATGATCAAGGTCGAGTCTGCGGAGTCACTACTGATCGCCCCGATGGCAATCTCACGGCATCTGTCGTGATTGCTTGCGATGGAGTGAACAGTTTCTTGGCCAAGCAAGCCGGCCTCTATCCGAACGCTGATGCTGACAATTTCACACTCGGCGTCAAAGAAACACTTTCACTTTCAAAGCACATCATTGATGAGCGCTTCGGAGTGCGTGATAACCAGGGTGTCGACATAGAAATTCTTGGTGGCACATCTGGAGTCAATGGTGGCGGTTTTATTTACACCAACCTTGACACCATCGCTGTCGGAGTTGTGCTCAAACTTTCTAAATTGTCTGCACAGAAAAAGCGTCCAGAGGACATCATCGCCGAACTCAAACGACATCCTGCT
>CALGTP010000566.1 GCA_937902105.1 uncultured Actinomycetes bacterium | reverse complement strand
CATATATACTCATAATCGTTATGTACGTGGATGTGTGTACTCTACCATTGTTAGTAGCATCATGTGCATACTGGCTAATGACTAGATGTGTGGTCTCTACTATTATTCGCAGCATTATATACATACAGGCTAAATTACTAGTCGTTACTACAATATTATTATCTATGGGAAATAGTTACTATACAAGTGCGCTTGCGCACTATTCAGGGGCTGGGGGTTGATAGCTTTGGACCTCCTGTGTTTTCACTCTAACGTTGTGCCCCAGTACCTGGAGCAAGCCATCCGAGACACCCAGACGGTGGGCCCAATATGAGCGGAACAGGTTCTCCAGTTCATCCAACAGGGTCCGTCCCAGGTTCTTAATAATCTTCATCCTGTCCTCTTTGCTAATGCCAAACTTCGAGAGAAGGTCATGCCACACACTTGCAGACACCGACTTGTGCCCCGCTACGAAGGACAGCTGCTCAACTGTCCATTGCGTGTCTTTGAACAGTCTTTTAAGTCCTTGCGTTATAGCGAGGTGCTGAGTCTCCGCTAGTTTCTGGGTTTCAGACACATACTTCTCACCATTGTCCGTCACCCTTTTGAATTCTAGAACGTAGATCACGTGCTCCTTTTCATTAACTGCAAACCCATCCGGTCTGCGCCTCCAAAACCGTGCTTGTCTATCGTCCTCGTCTATCACTTGCCCCTCCACTTTACTTTCATCCGCCTGGAGTGCTTCCCATTGCTCTTCCCACGGTCTAGCCGCCTCCCACATGGTACCCTCTAGCTCTTCATCCGTCATTTCCTGTGCTTGGGCTGCGGTGAGAGTTGTCCGTCGGTACAATTCCCGACACGTCTTCGTCCAAAAAATCTGCATCGATTGCTCCCCCTCAAGTGTTAGGAAGTTCCACCCCTTTGACTCCGGTGACGCTACTGCTATCTCCCTCTGAACCTGCTGCCAGCAGTGATGGTGCGCTGACGTGGCCGCTCTTGCTTGGAGAGCGCAGCGTGCACTTTGAATGTGGCCCAGTGTTTCGGGATCAATCCGTCCACACCCATCCTGCTGATCATCTACCCTTTGCTTTCGAGCTCGTTGGCACAGGGTGCATCCGCTGCTTCCACGAAGACCCATCCGGTGCAAGTGAGCTCCACACGGGAATGAGTTAGTCACCGCCTGCATCAGCCTTCGTTGTGCTTGCCATGGCACAGTCTTATCTCTCAGCCGTTCTCCAATAACTTCCCTCCCTTCCCCCTCTCTGGAGAGGAAGTCGCTCGTCCACGTATCCGTGAGTGGTTCCGAGTGTGGGGCTCCTCTTAATTTCTCCATAACCTCTCGGGCCCAGCCCTTCGGGTTCAGCCACCGACCCATTCGTAGAACCTCCGCCCTAGATATCACCCGACCCACGCCGCTCGGCAGTCCTCCCCACCCCTGCAGCCAGTTGCGCACTCCTTGCTGCAGCCGTGCTTCAAATCTGTATCGTCCAGCTCCCAATCGCACCCCGTTCCTTACCCCTTGGTTCCATGTTGACGTGCGTGCCTTTTTCTGTCCATCTATCCATGAGAACACCATTCGATTAGAGCGTGTAGTCCACACAGCGTGTTCGGGGTCAATCGTGCGGCCCAGATCGGCGAGGTCGTCCGCAGCCTCATTTAGAGGCTCACCCCTATGGCTTTTGACCTTACATAGGAACGTAGCTGTCCCCTGTGCAATCCTCATACACAGTCGTCCAATGATCATCCGCAATATGTCCGGGTTCGCCGATAATGCCAAGAAGGTTCTGCCCCCCTCGCCAACCCACCTGCTGATCTCCCGTAAAATGGACTGGTTGTCCACCATTACTACTAAATTCTCATTCACGTTTGCCCCAATCAGAACCTCCAGTAGGGCTGCCATTTCCGCCCTCGTCGAATCCGTACCCTCTTCTGTCCGGCCCACACGGATAGATCCTGTTGCCTTAGGATTCTTTAGTACGATAAAGCCCGCGCCCATCGACCCATTGCCCTCAGATCCGTCGCTTGCTGCAATTTGCCCAGGAAAGTTGTAACCACCCATTCTACTGAACTCCGTCCCCCGCCAGTATGCAGTCTCCGGCCCCGCACTGGCACGAACGCATTCATCCTTTCCCGATTCACACATCCACGCTTCCCTTACCACGTCTACAACCTCTTGGTTCGGGGCTGTCCAGCCCGATATCCAACACTCCATTGTGACTCTACTTTGCGCCAGCTTCACTTGTCCAGAGCGCCACCAGTTTTTCTGCCGAACACTTCCGCCCGTCCAGCCTTCGTTCTGTGTCTCTTCCCCATATCCACTTTCTGAGGCTCCGTCTGTTCCCGTGTTCGTCTTTCGACGATTCTTTTTGGACCCCTGCTTAGTCTTTCCTCCCTTGCCCGTCAGAGACCACCCCCGCTCCTCCAGAAGTGATTGCAATTGGCCTTCTACTGTGTTCTCACTCTTCTTTATTGTCGACAAGGAGTCTCGTTGTTTCCACAGTACCCAGGGTTTTGCCGTTGACATCCAGTGCATTACACTCTCTCTCTCCTCCTCATTCAACCC
>CALGTP010000565.1 GCA_937902105.1 uncultured Actinomycetes bacterium | reverse complement strand
TCACCTGTTTTCATTTCCGCGACCCAACCGAAGTGCAGAGCCGCTCCACCCATCATTTGGACGTCGTAGTGGCGCTGGCCAATGACTCGATCTGCTCCTTCGCGGACCACGGCGAAGGCCTCCGTCAAAAGATCGTCCAGCGATTCCCCACGCTCTAAACGAGAGCGAAACTCACCTGTTTTAGCTTTCAGGTCATCGTCGGACAAAGACTTGAAAGCGTCGGCATAGGCGTTGATATCAGGAACTAGACCCTCTAGGGCCTTGAGTTTCTTGCCTTCACCGGCCCGCAGGATACGATCGAGGATTCCCATGCAGGTATAGAGCCTATCGTCGGTCAGCCCGAGCCTAGGGGTTACTGAAAATTCGCCAGAAAATGCTTCAGCAGCCCCCGTTATTCGGCAGACTCTACGGGTGACATTGCCCTCAGAAAAGCCAGTTCCCGCTACCGACCGCCAGATTGACGCCGTGATTTTTGATTTCGGCGGGGTTTTGGCCAGCAATGGACGACCATCCGATGTCATTAAACGATTCCCCAATGATCCGGCTGACAAAGTGTTGAAGGTCATGATGGGCGATTACGGTCAAGACACCGATCATCCGTGGCATCGCCTAGAGCGCGGCGAGATCACGATGTCGCAATATCGCGCGGACCTGGGAGATTTAGTTCTTGAAGCTGGCTTACAGCCGATTCAGCTTCCACCCGATAGCGGAAAATCAACATTTATTGGGATTACCTTTGAACCCTGCGAGCCGATTATCACCTTGGTCCATGAACTCAAAACAGCTGGATTTCGTTTGGGCGTACTCACTAACAATGTTCGTGAATTGCGCAGTGTGTGGTGGCCAATGATGGACTTCAATAATATTTTCGACGATGTCGTGGACAGTCATGAAGTAGGAATGCGTAAGCCAAACGCCGCCATTTATCGTCTCGCCCTTGAACGACTTGGTGCCGTCGCCGAGCGCACCGCCTTTCTAGATGACGCCCAATCCAATGTGGACGCAGCCAGTGCTGTCGGGTTGCACGGGGTGTGGGTTGAAGAAGACCCAACTTCTGCCGTACAGACATTGCGTAGCCTCGCGGGTCTTTAGCCCCTTCTCCGCTCGGGCGTGGCCGCCACAGCGAATAAGCCAACTTGATGTGCCCCCGCCAATTCAAGGGCGTGTGCCGCCGCTTTCAGCGTGCTACCAGTTGTCACTACATCGTCAATGACTAACACGCTGACTGCTCGTCGTAATGGACGGGCCCGAAATAATGGTCCATGCAGACGTTCTTCGCGGGTTCGCCCCGTCTGGGGCCGACTGTGATCGCGATACAACAGTCGGCGACAGGGAATGCCCAAATGACGGGCCACTGCTCGCGCTAAAAGTTCGGACTGATCGTAGCCACGTCGTCTGCGCCGCGATGATGAGGTGGGTGCCCACGTGACAACCTCGAAAGTCAAAGCATCTGGATCGTCGCGAACCGATTTCACTAACTGTCGTGCCAGGATCGTCACCGCACGCCGTTGATTGCGATATTTCAAACCGCGAATGAGTTCTTGCGTCTGCCCATCAAGAATATCCGAGGCTGTAACCCCCGCTGCTGTGGTCGTGGCGCTCTGATGATCAAGTTGACAAGATTCACACAGACGAACCAGATGACCCGTTTGGTCACGCTTGAAGCCTGCGGGGGCGATCCGAAAGAGTTGACGACATGAGGTGCAGGCAAGAGCGGTGAACATGAAGCCATTTCACCATGGGGGTATGGCAGATCTCGTGAAATCAGGCTGGTTGAGAGTGACGAACCGAAACAAATGGCAATAAGAACTGCACCAGAGGCCCAATGCCGAACATAAACACCACGGTCCCGATACCGACCTTGCCCCCAAGCAATTGACCTACTACGAGGACCGTTACTTCGATCAAGGTGCGCGCCAGGCGAATACTCAGGAACCGTCCAAAAAATTTCCGCTTGGTCATTCCGAGCATGATCCCATCGCGTGGCCCCGAACCCAAATCTGATCCGAGATACATCGCTGTTCCGATGCCCACGACAACCAGTCCGGCCAGTACCAGCAAAAGCCGCACGACGAGATTATTCGTTTCACCAATGAATTGCTTGCTGACATTGACCATCAGTCCGATTTCAAGAGCGTTCAAAATCGTTCCTAAACCAGGTTTTTGACGCAAGGGAATCCACAACAGCAAGAGCAATAAACCTGTTCCGACAATGACAATGCCCACTGAAATATCAAGACGTTCGGCAACTCCCGTATGAAAAATATCCCACGGTGCCAAACCTAAATCAGCGCGAATAAATAATGTGATCCCGATACCGAAAAGAGCTAGTCCAGTGACGCACCGAAGCAACTTCTCGGCAAAAAGTTTTGTCATCAGTAGCGGTAACGCTCAGACTTAAATGGGCCCGACGGAGCGATGCCCAAATACTCGGCCTGCTCATCGGTGAGTTTTGTCAACTTCACGCCTAAGGCGCCGAGGTGCAGTGAAGCCACCTTTTCATCAAGATGTTTAGGTAACACGTACACACCTAACGGATACGCCGCGAGATTGGTGAACAATTCGATTTGGGCGATGACCTGATTGGAGAATGAACAGCTCATCACGAAACTTGGGTGACCAGTAGCGCACCCGAGGTTCACTAAGCGTCCTTCAGCCAAAACAATGATCGCATGCCCATCAGGGAACGACCACAGATCGGTGCCAGGCTTGAGTTCATCGCGGGTTGCGCCGCTACGTGCCAGACCAGCCATGTCAATTTCTGAGTCAAAGTGCCCAATATTGCAGACGATTGCGTTGTGCTTCATTTTTGCCATGTGCTCAACAGTGATGATGTGATCGTTGCCTGTTGCTGAAACAAAAATATCTATTTCGTTAATGACATCATCAAGAGTGGTCACTTGGTAACCCTCCATCGCTGCCTGTAATGCGTTGATCGGATCAACTTCGGTGACGATCACTCGTGCACCTTGACCGCGTAGTGCCTGAGCGCAACCCTTACCGACATCTCCATAACCACAAACAACGGCAACCTTGCCAGCGATCATCACATCTGTAGCGCGACAGATGGCATCAATGAGCGAATGGCGACAGCCGTACAAGTTGTCAAACTTTGACTTCGTCACCGAGTCGTTGACATTGATCGCCGGGAACAACAACTCGTTGCGCTCCGCCATTTTGTAGAGGCGCATAACACCAGTCGTTGTCTCTTCGGTGACACCCTTCACTCCAGCAGCCATCCGAGTCCATTTGTTGGGTTCGGTCTTGAGACCGCGCTGCAATAAACCGAGCACGATGGCTAGTTCCGGATTGGAAGCCGATGTTGGATCTGGAACTTCACCGGTCTTTTCGTACTCCGCTCCCTTATGCAACAAGAATGTGGCATCGCCACCATCGTCGAGAATCATGTTCGGACCATCGCCGTCGGGCCATGTCATCATTTGCTCGGTGCACCACCAGTACTCCTCGAGGGTTTCACCTTTCCAAGCAAAAACCGGCACGCCATCGGGATTATCCAAAGTTCCACGGGGGCCAACCGCGATGGCAGCGGCGGCGTGATCTTGGGTTGAGAAAATATTGCAGGATGCCCAACGAACTTCCGCCCCCAATTCGACCAAAGTCTCAATGAGGACTGCCGTCTGAATGGTCATATGCAATGAACCAGAGATACGCGCACCCTTAAGTGGCTTAGTCACTCCGTATTCTTTGCGCAAAGCGCGTAGACCTGGCATCTCATGCTCGGCAAGATGAATCTCTTTGCGCCCAAAAGGGGCCATAGAAAGATCGGCGACGCGGAAGTCTTTACGTTCGGCAAATGAAGATGACATGTGGGGCTCCTTGATAGATATCTGACAACGGGTGAGACAAAAACAAGCCATCACCTGATGACTCGCCGCTTGCTCTATCCCGGGCAGGGGCCTACTGGCACCAATCAGTCAGCCCGATGCCCCCAGTCTAGGCAGTGATTCGCGCCCTCTAGGCACATTGTCACCGAAAGCACACTGTTTTCAGCGACCAGTGGTCTTAATCCCGCCAGCGGCAATCTTGGCCATGATGCGCTCGTGCTCTTGGGTCGAGACAACTTCGGATTCATCCACCAACATCACTGCAATGGAGTCACGCACGGTGTAGCGACGCTGCAAACGAGTGTTGTACAACGAGTTCTCATCTTCCAAGATGTGCAAAACCCCCTTGTCAACTGGACAGGCAAGCACTGAGGCAAGTTCGGGATCAATAGGCATGTGAATCTCCTTTTTCAGACTGAGGTAATTGCTGCGAGTAATTCGGCCACCCGATGATCGCATTGATCGCGATCAGGCGCCTCAAGGTTGAGTCGCAACAAAGGTTCGGTATTTGATGGACGTAAGTTAAACCACCAATCCCCACAGTCTACGGTTAGTCCATCGACGCGATCTTGAGGGAATGCAGAAAACTTTGCCGATACCGACTCAATGACTTGTGATGGGTCATCAACCTGAGTGTTGATCTCACCGCTGAGGGAATAACGCTCATAGGCCAGCCGTATCGCTGAAAGAGGTTCTCCGACACGACTCATTTCTTCCAGCATCAACATTGTGGCGATCAGTCCGCTATCAGCACGGTAATTATCTTTGAAGTAGTAATGAGCAGAGTGTTCTCCGCCAAAAACAGCGCCAGTATCGGCCATCAATTGTTTGATGTACGAGTGACCAACTCTTGTACGCACCGGAATGCCACCGTGTTCACGAATGATTTCTGGCACTGCTCGGCTACAAATCAGGTTATGCAAAATCGTTGCACCCGGAAACTTGCGCAACATGCTGGTCGCCAAAATGCCCGTTGTCGTTGAACCAGATAATCCACGACCCAATTCATCAACAACGAAGACGCGATCGGCATCACCGTCAAAAGCCAAACCAATATCAAAAGCACCCGAACTAACGCGCGCTTGCAAGTCGCGTTGATTCACCGATTGCAAAGGATCTGCAGGATGATTAGGAAAACTTCCATCAAGTTCGCCATACATCACTTCGAGTTCAAGGCGTGGCAGTCGATCAAAAACTGCCGGCACAACGAGCCCACCCATGCCATTGGCCGTATCGGCGACAACGCGCATCGGACGTAATACCGAAGGGTCAATGAATGACACCACATGATCAACAAAGGCCGATAACAAATCTCGTTCGGTGGTACGACCAGGGCGCGCCACAGGCTTTGGTCGGGTTCCATCGAGAACTTGCTGAGCAAAAACTTTGACGTCGTTGAGGCCGCTACTTTCACCGACTGGACGCGCTCCCGACAAACAAAGTTTGATGCCGTTGTACTGCGCTGGATTATGTGAAGCAGTAAACATTGCTCCAGGAGCATCCAACTTGCCGGCTGCGAAATACAACAGGTCAGTCGAAGCCAAGCCAATGTCAATGACATCAATACCTTGTTCCATCAGACCGCGGGAAAATGCTGCTGCCAATTCTGGTCCAGTGGGCCGCATATCTCGCCCGACGATCACCACTTGTGCTTTCGTGAATTGAGCAAATCCGATTCCTAAGGCGTAGGCCACGTCAACATCAAGTTGATCGGGGACCGTGCCTCGGATGTCATAGGCCTTCACAATCTGATCAAGAGCCGAGGGGGAAGCCATGCGAGACAGAACCCTATCGGTGGACTACTCAGGCTGGCGTGGACTTGCCGACTTCGCTCGGCGCAGTCACCTCTCTGAGACCCTGCGGCTCAGCCCCAATTCCCCCTGCTACCTGCCCCTTTGCACGCCGATCCTGGCGCCACATGAGGAGCAAAGCAAGGATTCCTAATCCCGATAAGAGATAGGCCAGGCGGTCAATAAGACTCGGCTTGAAGTTCATTGAAATGTCTTGCGAGGTTGGAATGACGACCATCATGTTTGGCGCTACACGATACGGACCGTCCGCACCACTGACTTCCCAGTTAGGGAAGTAACTCACTCGCACCAGAACCGGAACACCGATTTTATCGACCGAGAAGGACACCGATTCTTCACCGATGACGACATCTGAAACGACAGCAGGAGAAATACTGAGAGGTTCTATGGCCGGCGTTGGCCCCACGACGTCCACCTTGCGCGAATCGGATCCTGGTTCGCCTTCTCGACGCTCGAGATCAATGACGGCTTGCACTCTTTGCCATTCGTCAGGACCATCATCGGCTGGTAGGGCCGTCCATTCAGACGGATTTTGCAACCAACTTGTTCCAACTTCCAACCAACGTTCTCGTTGGTCCCCCGAACGCTCGGTGACAACAACGGGTTGCACCGTCAGCGGCGTCACAATCTCTGATCCCGCAACGACGTAAATATGCCACGGGCCAGACTGCGCAATCGCGCTCAAACCGCCGCCACTGGCCACGTTCTCTTCAGCCTTGGCGATGGCCTCGGGGGTTACTGCCATGTAGTAATTCACACCGAGGGCCTGCAAATACGAAACACCGACGGCTGGGTTGTTGTTGATATAACGCAACTCGCGCACAGGGTTAGAACTTTGCTTAGACATCGCTCCTGCAGCCAAAAAGTGATATGGCGTGGTACCCGAAGCTTCGAAGAACAAACCTTCACTTGAACCGATGCATCCATCCGTCCAAAAGGGCAACAACATCAAAGCCATTGTCGTTCCATATTTGTCGTTACCGCTGAAGTTCTCCCACAGTGCTCGACCACAGCCGCGAGTTTCCCCAATGTCCTTCATCGCTTGCACCACGTTGTAGTACTCGCCATAGGAAGAGCGGCCTTCGTAGCCCGAGAAGTTCCAGCGAGCCCAACCATCGACGAACCCCTTGCTGGCTGCAGGACCTTCAAAGGGGCCCCATGTGTACTCTGCTCCCTTGCCTTCGTCAATGACATTGCCAAAAGGTAGGACTTGGAAACGAAATCCAAGCACCAGCAGGGTCAGAACTGACGCGACAATGGCCGTGATCGTGCGTATCCGAAACTGTTCAGCCTTGACCGATTTATTTTCTCGGAAAACTTTTCCTTGAAGATGACTGCGGTGATACTGACTTAGTCTCAGCAGCATTGATACCAATTCAATGACGCCAATAGCAGCTAACAGGTAGCGACACATATTGAACATCGGGAGCAAACGGGGATTCCATAGCAAGCCGATGATTGGCAAACTGTCGTTGAACAAAAAGACGAAAACGGCGAAGACAATTGCGCAAACACCCAACCAAATGCCCGCGACATTTCGCTTGACCACCATGGCCGCAAAACCAATCACTGCACAGGACAAAATGAATACATTCCAAAACGGTGGAAGAGCAAAGAACATTCCCCAATAAGAAGTGAAGGAACCGTTACCTGGTTCGCCTTTGTATTTCATGTCAGTCATGTAGGCGTGATTCAACAGGAAGGGACCGACCCAAAAAGCAGACAGCAGGGCACCTGTTCCCGCCGTGGTGATGAACCAGCGCAGTCGCCGCCGGTCAAGCCACAACACGGCCATCAAGATCAACCCGACGGCCACATAAATCGCCACGATTCCGTGGCACAGAATCGCCAAGGCCATACATAACGCAGCCTTGATTCGATGTTTACCTGTCTGCATACCATTGGCAAAGAACCCGAAGGCCAACATTGCAAATGACAGAGCAATGGAAAATGAAAATTCGCCAGCCATTGTCGAGGCAATGTTGCCTCCGTAGATGGTGTAACTCTCATCCAACAAATAGACCAACCCGACCATGGCGAACAATTCAGGAATCGGATAGGCGAATCGCGCAAGTCGCCCAAAAATCCAACAGCAGACGGGCAAGGTCACAACGCCCATGACAGCAACCAACTTGAAGGCCATACCGTATGGAAGGAGAACATCGAGGAGGACGATAAAGAAGGCTGGTACCACCATGTAGAAGCGATAGATCGGAAGACCTGAATACCAATCCATGGACCAGCCATTAAGTTTCCATGGCAAGAGGTGATCCCTCAAAAAGGCGGGACCCCACACATGCGCCCCCATATCGCCACCCGTTGGCGTTGAATCGCTAAAAACCAATGTGGGCTGAATGACTTTGATGGCGATAAAAGTGCTCAGGCCAACCAAAGCCACGCGCACCCAGAAAATCGTGAAGCGTTGACGGCTCCACTGACCCATCGCCGTCTTATGGAACCATGCCAGGGCCCCCGAATCAGTCACCACGTCCGAATCAGTCACCACGTCCGAATCGTTCATACGCGTCTATCTTGCCACCTCGGTCCGCCTAGGAGGCGAGCGCGAGACCGATCAGGGCCGTGGCATTGAAGCCGACATGCATCAATATCGACAGACTTAGTCTCCCCGAACGCTGAAAGCCATAGCCCAAGAGCAAAGCAAAGGCGAATAATCCAGGAAACTCAACTGGCTGTAGATGGATTGCCGCAAAAAAGGCTGCGGAGATGACCAATGCCAAATAGTTATGCAGTCGACTCTGTAAGGCCTGCAGGACCAGGCCGCGATACATCAATTCCTCAACGAGTGGGGCACCAATAGCGACCATCAGAAAAAGTCCCACGGCCCAACCACTCTGCGCCTTATCCCACAAATCCTGGGCTCGCTGCTCGACTTTGTCGCCAGAAAAAGTCCCTGGCCACATTTGCTGCAATGGCCAATACACGGCGGGAACGAGAGCGAGTTGGCAGGCAACCCCGAGAGGCAACCCCCAAAGATCTCCGATTCGAAAGCGGAGTTTGAAATCATCAATGAAACTTGAGCCGCCCCATCGCCGACTAACAATAATCACTGCTACGAGCATCGGCATCCACAAACAGAAAAGGGAAACGATGGTAAACGATGTTGGCCATTGCTCACTTTTTTCACCGCTGTGCCCAAGAAGCCCCTGAGCTATTGCCTGTATGGGCAACGCTCCCAGAGAGGCCAAGAACCAAGCACTGGCTGCGATAGCAACGCTAAAACGAGTGGCGTTCGTCGCCGGTCGAGCACGGTCCACGAAAAGCTTCAGCCAGCCAGGCGATGAACAAACGGCAAAACATCTGCCCGACGACGATCATCTAGGTTCCAGCCAGTGGGTGCGGCGAAACGTTGCCAATGCTTTGAGCACAGTTCGTAAATATGTGATTCGCGCTGGTCGTGGAGATGATCAATCCAAATCACCGACGTGGCATATTGAAACGCCAAAGAAATATGAGCCTTTTCCTGACAACCACTCCGAGTACACGAACGCATCGGCAAAATTTACGAGAAAAATGGTCCGCTTTGGTGGATATCCGAGCCCCGAGTTTGCCAACCCCCATCGGCTGTGACCGAAACGGGGCTGTGAGTCCACACTGAAGCCGAGCCCGACCCAACGGGGCTTGATGAACGCCCGTAGGATATGACCCATGAGCGAGTCCACTCCTCCCCCTCCACCACCTCCACCCAGCGCTGGCCCCCGCCGCACACCAAAGCGCATGGGCGCACCCAAGAATCGCGCCCCGCAGGAGCAGTCCACCGACGCCAAGACAACGGGTCGGCCGTCAATGCCCAAATGGTCGCCCTGGGTTTTGCTCGGCTTAATTCTTGTACTGATATTTGGCCCGCAACTTCTACCTGGACCAGATCGAGAAAAACTGGGCTTTGAAGAGTTCATGACTCAGGTTGAGGGTGGCCGAGTTGACGAAGTCAAACTGAATAACCTCACCTTGACAATCACCGGTTCATTGACTGATGGCAGCGATTTCTCCACGACTGCCCCTCCAGGGTTCCCTAATGAACTCGACCGCGAACTACTGCGCACCAAGGGCGTGGACTTCAAACCGACTACCCCGCAAACAAGTTGGCTAATGAACCTGATCCCCTTGCTGTTGCCGTTCGTTTTGATTATTGGCTTCTTGGTATGGATGAATAAGCGAGCTTCTGGACAGATGGGCAACATGATGTCCGTGGGTCGCAGTCGGGCCAAGACATTTAACCCAGATCGACCATCCACAACTTTCGCCGACATCGCCGGCTACGAGGGTGTCAAAACCGAAATCAAAGAGGTCGTTGATTTCTTGCGCATGCCAGAGCGTTTTAAAGAAATTGGCGCCAAAGTTCCTAAGGGCATGCTTCTAGTCGGCCCTCCTGGAACTGGAAAAACTCTCTTCGCCCGTGCCGTCGCAGGAGAGGCGGGCGTTGGATTTTTGTCGGTGACTGGTTCGGACTTCATGGAAATGTTCGTGGGTGTCGGAGCAAGTCGTGTTCGTGATCTTTTCCAGCAGGCTCGCAAAATGGGTAAAGCCATTATCTTTATTGACGAAATTGATTCCATCGGTCGCAAACGCGGTGCTGGACTCGGTGGCGGTCATGACGAGCGCGAGCAGACTCTGAACCAGTTGCTCTCTGAGATGGACGGCTTTGAGACATCTGAAGGAATCGTCATTTTGGCAGCCACCAACCGCCCCGATGTTTTGGATCCAGCTTTGTTGCGTCCAGGTCGTTTTGATCGCCAGATCGTTGTCCCGTTACCTGAATTTGAAGAGCGCGCCGCGATTCTGCGAGTTCATAGTCGCGATAAGCGCATGGGACCCGACGTGGATCTTGATGTCATGGCCAAGGGAACTCCGGGAATGAGTGGCGCCGACTTGGCAAACCTCGTCAATGAATCTGCGCTCTTTGCCGTGCGACGCGAAAGCGCGCAGATTGAACGGATTGACTTTGAATCAGCGCGCGATCGGATCATGATGGGTGCCCGTCGCGATTCTTTGATCTTGTCCGCTGAAGAGAAGCGAGTCACTGCTTATCACGAGGGTGGTCACGCAATCTTGGCAACAGTTCTACCTAACGGTGACGCACTGCACAAGGTGACGATTTTGCCGCGTGGCATGGCCCTCGGAGTGACCCAAACTCTTCCCGAAGAGCGTCACAGTTTTTCCAAGAACTACATCCTTGACCGTATTTGCATGGCTTTAGGTGGACGTGTTGCTGAGCAACTTGTTTTTCAGCAACAAACAACGGGTGCCTCAAACGACCTTGAAGTTGTGACTGGTCTGGCACGACGCATGGTTCGCGAATGGGGTATGAGCGACAAGGTTGGTCCCATGGCGTGGCATAACCAGCAACAAGTTTTCCTTGGTGAAGACCTAATGACTGGCGGTCGTGAGTACAGCGATGACACGGCGCGCATGATGGACGAAGAGATCAACACGATACTGCGACAAGAAGAACGTCGGGCGACTGAAATCTTGACTAAGCATCGTGCCGGACTCGATTTAGTGGCCCAAGCCCTTCTTGATAAAGAAACCATTGATGGTGCACTCGTGTCTGCACTGGTGCAACAGGGTCTTGACGGAACAGTCACAACTCCAGTTGGCGCCCACGACTAATCAGCGTTGACTGTCTCGCCCGCAGATGCCCCTGGCTCGCGTGCAGTAGCCATGGCTGCCCATAAATCAGTGGCGCTGAGAGGTCCCATGAAGGACTTGTGAACAACACCGCGAACATCGCAGATGACAATTGTAGGAACTGCTTCGATGTTATAGCGAGTGTGCAGATCACCTTGCATCTCGTACTCCACTTCAATCACAGCAACTTCACGAGTCGCCAGAACTTTTGCTTTGGCTGCCATGTCAGCGCAGACATGACACGTAGCGGATGTGAACACAACAACTAGCCATTCTTGGGATTGCGTAGCAAAATCCGCTCGATCAATTTGGGTTGGAGAAGCGAATATTTTTTGTGTCGGCACATCGCTGACCCGACTCCAACGAATCACTAGGGCTGCGAGAGCCACGATCACTGCGATCACTGCGGCAGTCAAAAGGCTAGTCATCGTTCCTGCATCATCCTGGAATCGCCAAAGACCCGCTCCGGCCGCGCGAGGTTGAAATCCGTTCAAGTCGGCGTTCAACGAGCAGATTTTGAGTGCCCACAATCTCCAGTGCTCGGCCCAGAGCTAGATCGTCAAGCAAATCAATGGAAATAATGCCATTTGCGGCAAGTGGTAAGTCAATCAAGCCAGGGACTGGTTCCTCGCCACCAGGGCCGACTGAAAAGACGGTCACAAGAGCGTCGGCGGAAGATGTATTGAGTACAATTAAGGCGTCCTCGAGGGCGATTTTGATGCTCGTGTGCACGCTCCATCTCTTCGAGCGTGCACCCTCTTGTCCGCCGAGAACAACTGAGGTAACGACACTGGTCCCTGCTGGTCTCGTGAGAATTCGCTCAACGACCAAGTTGTCTCCCGACTGACTGGAGATCACCGCACCATGAAGACCTTCAGGCATTCCCACCAATGCCGACGTATTGAAAGCCACAACATCGTGGGCTGGAATCGTCAGCGTTGTTGCTGGTGGAGCGACGGCGTCCTCTAGTCCAAGAATCAGCAGATTTGCTGAAACCTGTTCGTCCGAGGGATTGAAAATCATGAAGGTCTCGGTCATCCCCGTTCCCTTTTCACCATCTGCGAACCACCACTGATCAGACATTGAAGGACTGCCGAGCGCGAACACATAGCCCAGTCGCCCGGCTCCAAGGAAATGTTGCTCTTTGGCGGCAACAATTTGACCAGCAGTTGCAATGACGCTGATTGCCAAAATTTTTTCATCTCTGAATCCAGCATCAGCGATATTCAAAACTCGAATTGACTGAGGGGGGATGACATATCCATCCAGGTTTTGTGGAGACCGAAACCCTTTTTCCGTACTCACGCCAATATTAAGAATTGCTGGAGTCAAATAAGGGTTAGTTAAGAGAATCCGAAACTCTGAAGATTCGGCCGTGAATCCATCGGCGAAATACCACTCGCTCGATGTGCTGTTTGAACATGGGGATACTGCCGAACCAGCCGGATGGATTGCCCGTTGCTCAACACTCGCCGCAGAATCACTGATTTCAACGTAACTGCTGGCGTAACGCGCACTGGCCAAAGCATCGATATCCACCGTCAACTGGCTTCGCGCCTCAACCACAATCTGCTCTCGCAAGGGATCCTGTTCAGTCGTCAAGATCGTCACCACACCGGTAATCGGAGCGTCCGTTGGATTGGTGACGACAACTTCGCCGCCGTATTCGCCGTCGCTACTCGGGCCACTGGCGGCAGATCCAGCACATAACCACGTACGCGTAATCACTCGCTCATCTTGACGAATCGACGGAGTCCCAAGACGCGTCGCAGCAGAAAAAATCGGTGGCGTATCCGTAGCGTTGTTGTTGGGCAGGACAATTGCTGCCACACAAGCGGCGATGATCATGAAGATGACTGTGAGTCGACGAATCATTGGCTCATCTCCTCAAAGGAGACAACGGGTTCAAGCGACATGGGACTGTGGCGGCGGCCAAAAAAGCGCGGTTGAAAGAGTGCTAGGAGAACGATGATCCACAAAATCATCTGCAAAAAAACCCACAAGTAGCGCGTCACTGGATTGTCGTAGACGAGACGACCCGAACCCGCGCTACTTTCGAATGTCATCACTGATCCGAACGAGGCCATCCCAACCACAGATTGCGTGGCGTTCTCAAGGCGCCAACGAGAGTCGAAAGGAGTGCCTATATGCAATTGTCCAGCAGGTATCTCCTCAGTGACCGAGCGCCAACTCGTCGTTCCAGCCAAGACTGCACGTGAACCCGACACATCATTATCAACTAAGGCCGTGACACCACCAGCGTTAGTGCCTTGTTCGGCTGTCAAACTCAACATCGCGGTCACGGGGATCCATTGCATGTTTTCAAAAATGACCATACTGGTCGGGCTATAGACAGATCGCAGGTCCAATTGAACCCCCAATGACTGTGTTAAACCGCTGGCCACGGGCAGCGGCGAAGCACTAGTTGATTGCACGCGATCGAGTATCGGTACAACGATGTAGCGAATCCCGAAGGGAGCCATCAGACGGCCAACTCGATCTGTTGATCCTTGAGCGATGGCATCAATCAGGGGCTTGACAAACTGGTCGCCGCCGTCAGAAATTGGAGTGAACTGATCAAGCAATGTGCTCTGTGAATTTTGAATCAGCGAATAGCCCAACCCATCTCCATAGGCATGTTGTCCTGCTGGTACCAGCCGAGTGTCACCGACTACTAAGACCCGGAAATCTCCGCTTGCCGTGTCGCCTAAAAGTTCTTCAATCTGGCCTGCCAAAGTTGTTGTTGGTTGGCCCCAGCGCCCGTCGATACCAGCAGCGAGTACCGGCACTAACGCAATGGAAAGAGTGGCCAGCGAAATCACAGCAAGAGGCTGACGCCAACCGAAGTTTGCACCGCGCACATCAATACCAAAGGACATCATGATGATCGCCGCGCCAATCGCTAATCCGATAGCAACGGGGACCAACATCATCCCCGCTTCGGGAAGTCGAAATGGCAAGTGGTGGCCCGCGTCGAGAGAGGCCAGCACGAGACTTCCTGCGACCAACACGGATGCCCGAATTGACCACACAAAACGTGAATTTTTTGCCACCAATGCCGCAACGAATAATGGAATATACAAAAACAGAACTAGACCCCCGAGAACTGCTGGACCGGTGTCCATACGCATCAGATCCCACCAGCCAAGACCGCTTGGTCGGTTGGTATCTACTCCAACGATGACCGCCCAAGCATCTGGCTGCAAGAAGCGCGTGGTCCAAGGAAGGTTCAGTACAACTGCTGCAACGGTGGCAGTCAGAGCACCAGCCAATCCCAACCCAGCAGCGCGAGTTGATCCGCCACCGAGGACTGCAGCCAGTTGCCACAACACGGCGCACATCACGACCACGAGAACTGTCGAAGGGCTAAAAGCCAAAGTGACAGCGAGTAGCAATGAAAGTTTCGCTACCAATTGAAGACGCATTTCACTTGAGGGATGGTCAATCACATCGCCAGCGGTGTTGTCAACAACTGACGGGGCGATGCCACCGAAAGATCGTAAAAAATGCAGAGCCCACGGCACGACGGCGTAGGCAATCAAAACTTGATGACGACCGGTCGCCATTGCGACATAGGGAATTGGAACTGCCGCATACGCAAAGACTCCAGCCAGACGGGCGCGGTCATCAGCGACAACAGCGCACAGAGCAGAGACTCCAAGCCAACCAATTGGAATCAAGCCAACAATCAACAAAGTGTGAACGAGACCCATCTGAGCCAAGGCAACAATTCCTCCGATTGCTATCAAGATCATGCTGGTTGGTTGCGACGAGGAACTTCCAAGATCTTGATTGCGCCAACCACTGAAATATTCAGACATGAGATCCCGCGGTGAATCTGGCAATCGGGAGAACTGCCCAACGGGTTCGACACCCGAAGCAAAGAGGTGGCGTCCACCGAGAAAGAGCACAATGATCAGCATCGCCCAACCAGCAGTGATCAAAATACGTCGCTGGCGTGGGCCTTGGGTAACAGAACGCCCTGCGAATACTTGCTTACTTCCATGACGTACCATGCGCCGCCACGACGCTGAGCCGCGTACTTGAAGTTCGACGATCTCGCGGTCGGGGACTCGTCGCAGTACATGTGCTCGGCGACGCCGACGCAGAATTGACCCACTCTGGGTGATCAGACTTGCACATGAACTCAGCAGACCGACCGCCCGACGCCCATCGCCTCGAAGCAAAGAAACTAGTGCTCCAAGAAGTGTTGCCAAGAAAAGCAGCGGCATGATCATCAACATCCGCAATGATCCAGTCAGCGACGCCACCGTCATCATTCGATTGCGTTCGTCGCCCTCACCGTGAACAGGTACTCGGTGGGGCTGGCGCGCCGTTGCCGAGGGCACGATCAGTACTCTCGCCCCAGACAAATGCGAGCGCCAGCAAAGATCAAGGGCGGCACCATCATCTTCGATAGTTGGTTCAAACCCACCTAACTCACGAAAGAGATCCGCACGAACGAATAGACATGCCGATGAAAGCGCGAAAACATCGCGCACTGCATCATGCTGTTCTTGATCAATCTCTTGCGGTTCGATGGGATCGTCTAATTGCCCGAACCAGTCCATGGCAAAACCAACGCTGCGCAAAATCTGCGGATTGTCTCTGTCCAGAATCTTGGGTCCGGCTATTCCAGCATTTGAGCGATACATCTCTTCGACTAATTGACGAACGGCTCCTACATCAAGCACGATGTCGTCACGCATTAGCAAGAAGAAACCGCTCTCACCATCAACGAGACGCAGAACCGCATTGGCCGCCACGGTGTAGCCGAGATCAGCGCCCAATTCGGTTATGTGAGCCCCTGGCGTCGTAGAAGCAACAAGTTCTTTGACTTGTTTGGTCTGTTCTTCATCGCTGTGTCCGAGAAGAACCAAGATTTGCAGATTTGGGTAATCCTGTAGAGCTAAGGCGCTAAGAACTTCAGGCAAAACCGGAGTGAGGGCACGAACGACGAGTGCTACCACCACTCCCGGCGTGGGCGATTGGATGGCCTCCGCGGGGGCAGCGCTAGGAAAGGATGCGACTTCTGACTCGTTCTCCACAGTGTGTCAAGGTTACTCGTGGACTCAGCCCGACTTTGGTCACCCACGAGCAGTTAAGGCACATTGCCGCACCTTGAGTAAGGTACTTAACCGTGAAGTTTGTTACATCTCGCAATCATAATTTGCGAAACTCGGCGGGGTTCGCGTGAACGAAGAACTCCCACCTGAGAAGACCAAGATTCCCCTACCTGAGGGCACTTTGGCCGTCGGTGGCGGGCTTATGGTCGCGGGCATTTCCAGTTATGCATTTTTTAAGGTTGGTCAAGAAGCTCTCGGAAAAGAAGACTTCAAACCCATCGTGGCTTTATGGTTCGCAACGTTCGTCCTAGCCCCAGGTTTCTTCTTACCTCTTGAACAGGAAATGGGTCGCGCCTTAGCCCACCGACGAGCGCTTGGTTTGGGTGGTCGTGCGATCGTCGGACGTATCGTGCCGCTCGGCATCGCAATCACCGGAATTGTCGTGGCTTTGCTTGCGGGACTTAGTTCAATTGCTACCAAGGATTTCTTTGAGGGTTACGGCTTAGTGACAGCGGCCTTAATCATCGGTTTTATTTCTTATGCTCCAGCACACTTGGCGCGGGGTATTTGCTCGGGTCAAGGCAGGTTTTCGTCGTACGGCATCATCATGGGCGCCGATGGTTTCGTGAGAATTGTTGGTTGCGTCATCTTGTGGCAACTTGATATCACCAACGTTGGCGCTTATGCCATGGTCGTGGCCCTCTCACCACTTTCTGGAGTTTTAATTGTCGGTCTTCGGGGAGGCTTACAAACCGAGGAAGGCCCTGTTGCTCCGTGGAGCGAAGTGACGCCCAATCTGGGTTGGCTGTTGATCGGCTCACTGATGGGTGCTGGCTTAGTCAACGCTGGGCCAATCGCCGTCAATATTTTGGCAAACGATCAGCAGAATCAAGAGGTCACCGCATTCGGAAATGGCGTATTACTCTCGCGTATTCCTCTGTTCTTGTTCCAAGCGGTACAAGCCGCGCTACTCCCGCGTTTAGCGCGACTCGCAGCCCAGAACGACCTTGATGAATTTCGTAACGGGTTTCGCCGCCTGATGAAAGTTGTGATTGCCGTCGGACTCATCGGCACACTCGGTTCATTTGCTGTCGGACCCGCCATGCTCGAGTTGGTCTATGACGATGCACTTGACAGACGCTCACTCACATTGCTTGCTATCGGAAGCGCTCTATACATGGTTGCCTTAGCCACCGCCCAAGCAGTGATTGCCCTCAACGGTCATGCTCGAGTTGGTCTTGGTTGGTTGACGGGAATGGCTACGTTTGTGATCTGTGTCTGGCTGACGTCGGATGATCTTTATCTGCGCGTCGAAATTGGACTCGTCGCCAGTTCATTAGTCGCACTATTGATCTTTATCGTTTCCCTGCAAAGACTTCTGGTCACTGGGGCAATCATCAACAGCGACTCGCTGAGTGACGCATTTTTAGATCGACCTTTTGAAACCTGACCGCAGGTCAGACGGCTAATCAGTTAAGTCGCGTCGAGCCTTACGAGACTCAAGACGAAGATCATTTTCCACCATCATGCGTACTAGGCCTGCGAAATCAACTTCGGGCACCCAACCTAACTTCTCCCGAGCCTTGGTTGAATCTCCAATGAGTAGATCAACTTCGGCAGGTCGGAAAAACTTTGGATCTTGACGAACATAGGAACGCCAATTGCTGACCCCTGCAACCTCAAAAGCCAACTCAACTAATTCTTCAATCGTATGTGTTTCACCGGTAGCAATGACATAGTCATCAGGTTCCTCTTGTTGCAACATCATCCACATTGCCTTGACATAATCTCCGGCGTATCCCCAATCTCGCTTGGCATCAAGATTGCCGAGTACTAACTCGTCTTGTACACCAAGTTTGATTCGCGCCGCAGCGTTAGTGACCTTGCGCGTCACAAACTCAATACCACGACGGGGGCCCTCGTGATTGAACAAAATTCCCGAACATGCCCAGAGCCCATAACTTTCGCGATAGTTCACGGTGATGTCATGTCCAAAAACCTTGGCGCACCCGTAGGGCGAACGAGGATGAAACGGAGTCAATTCGTCCTGCGGAATCTGGCGCACCTTGCCGAACATTTCAGATGACGAAGCCTGATAGAAGCGAATCTTATTATCGGTCTGACCACCGACCATGCGCACAGCCTCCAACATTCGCAAGACACCAGTACCCGTGAGATTGGCTGTCAGTTCAGCCTGATTCCATGAAAGCGCGACGAAGGAAATGGCGGCCAAGTTATAGACCTCATCGGGCTGCGCCACTTCGAGGGCTTTGACGAGCGATGGTAGATCTGCCAAATCTCCGGGCACGATATTGACATAGGGAAACTCTTCACGAATGATCTCTTCTTTAGGGTTATTTTGACCCTTGACCATGCCAAAGACCTCATATCCCTTGGTGTGTAAAAACTCGGCCATGTGCTGGCCATCTTGACCAGTAACGCCGGTGATAAAGGCTCGGGGCATAAAACACTCCTGGAGAGATCAACTGAGATGGTCCATACTACGGTTCAGGACCTACGCTCGGATTGATGCCGTTCATCTCAGTAGGTCAAAAGTGATCACAGTTCTTGCCGGTGGGGTCGGCGCAGCCCGCTTTTTACGCGGTCTCGTTCTTGAAGTGGACCCCCAAGACATCACCGTGGTGGTCAATACTGGTGATGACACGATGATGCACGGTCTGCGTATTTCCCCTGACTTAGACACCGTGACCTACACCGTGGCGGCCGCCATTGACCCCCACAGAGGCTGGGGCTTAGCAAATGAGTCCTGGATAGCCATGGAATCCCTGGCGCGCTACGCAGCGGTCAAGCCTGACAGTTCGAGCGCGGCCGGAACTTGGTTCAATCTCGGTGACCGCGACTTGGCCACACATCTCTACCGCACCGCACGCCTCGCGGAAGGAGCGACCCTCAGCGAAGTCACGACCGAGATTGCCCGAGCCTGGGGCATCACGATGAAGATGATGCCCATGTCTGATGATCCAGTGTCAACAATGCTCGACATCATTGAAGATGGTTCTCCATTGCGAGTTTCGTTTCAGGAATATTTTGTGAAACGTCATCACGGTGTACCCGTCACCGGTGTTGAATTCATCGGAGCAAAAACTGCTCAGCCGACGTTTTTATCCACCCTGTGCGATTCAGAGGTGGTCATCATCGCTCCCTCTAACCCCATCGTTTCACTCGGGCCGATTCGCGCGCTTTGCGATGTTGATTCAACCCTGACGGCAATGCGTAGTCAAGTTGTGGCGATATCTCCCATCGTCGCCGGAGCGGCCTTAAAGGGGCCTGCTGATCGGATGTTGACTGAACTCGGGCATGAAGCATCCGTTGTCGGCGTGGCCAGACTCTACGCTGCGATATGTGCGACCCTGGTCATTGACGAACAAGATGCCCATCTACAAACTGCTGTAGAACGCGAAGGTTTACAATGTCTCGTCACCGACACCATCATGCGAACACCAGAAATCACTCAATCTCTCGCCCGCGTCGTACTCGGCGCGGTTCGTTAAGGAGAACATCATGAGCCAAGAGTCAACACAACAGAGAATCAGTGCTTGGGCGGTCACGGGTATCGGGGAGATCGTTTCTGGGGATCAACTCGGCGACGTCATTGTTGAGGCCTGTAGAAATGCCCCCAATGGACCGCTACAAGATGGTGATGTTCTTGTCGTTACTCAAAAAATTGTCTCCAAAGCCGAGGGACGTATGGTTGAGATTGACCCCGATGATCCGCTTTCACACAAAGTTTTAGTTGAACAAGAAGGCGTGCGCGTCGTACGCCGACGAGGTGATCTGATCATTACGCAAACCCAACACGGTTTCATCTGCGCCAATAGTGGGATCGACCTCTCGAACGTTGAACGCGGGTGGGCTGCGTTATTGCCCATTGATAGTGATCGTTCAGCACGCCGAATACGCGACATCATTCGCGCAAAACTTGGGGTCTCGGTCGGGATCATTGTCTCGGACACTTTTGGTCGCCCATGGCGCAAAGGACTCACCGATGTAGCCATCGGTGTCGCTGGAGTTGCTGCAGTCTTAGATCTACGCGGCACACCAGATGCCCTCGGACGCATGATGCAAGTGACCGAGGTGTGCATCGCCGACGAGGTTGCGTGCGCTGCCGAATTAGTGATGGGGAAATCTAACGGAGTTCCAGTGGCAGTGGTGCGTGGCCTGGATTCCGCATGGATGCGCGAATCCTCAATGAGCGAGATTGTTAGACCACCCCAAGAGGACCTCTTTCGCTGAAAGTTATGGCCTTGTTGCTGCTTGAGTGGTAGCGCTCAAACCATCGCCGAGGCTTGTCCAAGGTGTCCACCCAAGATGCAATCGGGCACGCGATCCCGAGAGCGACACTCGTTGCACCCCACGATTCGCTTTAGCATCCATCGTTGCCGGTGAATTTTCACCGATTAATGCCCACAGATCTTTGATGCTTGTCTGTTGCCCACTTCCCACATGAAGCAATAAACCATCACCCTTTGTACAAGCCCGAGATGCCGCGTCAACAGCATCGTCAACATACAAAAAATCTCGAGTTTGTTTTCCATCACCATGGATCACTGGCGACTGCGAAGAATGATGTGCCTGAATAAATCGCGAGACAACATTATTTTGTGGCTTCTGGCGCGGACCATAAACAGTCGCTAGGGCTAAGACCGTAAATTCAATGCCATGATCACGACGATACATTTCAAGAAGTTCAATGATTGCCAGTGCTACGACCCCGTTGATACCAACTGGATGACGCTGTCTATCTTCTTTGATCGGTAAATCGCGGGCAGCCAGCTCGCCGTACAGCACTGCTGCTGGAAGCGTCACAACAACTTTGCCGACTCGCGCCTTCAATGCGGCGTTAAGAACGCAAGCAGCCAGCGCAAAAGATTTGACAGCAGATGCACCTTCAGCAGAACTCCCAGTTAACAGCGCACTCACGAACAGCACATCGGGCCGCGTTGAGCGCACGATCTCAGCAAACTCGACGATGGTCGCATCCAAAGTGTGAATTCGTAATGCCCCCTCACTAGCCGAAGAACGAGCAGATGACAAATTTGATAACGATCCAGTTGAGAGATCGTCAACAACATCAACACTTGATCCATCAGCCAAGAAACGATCCACCACATGGGAACCAAGAAATCCAGCACCACCCACGACCATCACAGTCATGTGCTCAGATACGCCCGTTGGTGGCGTCATTGTCGCCCCTTAGAGTAAAGCGGGATCTGGAACAAGGGCATGCACAAGTGTGACACCTGGAGCAACCTTGCCCGTTGCACCCACCATGGTGTCGGTGATTGAGGCTCCATTTGCGACTTCACCCATCACGATCGAACCATGAACGACTGCGCCTTGGCGAATGATCGCCCCAGCCAAAATAACCGAATCTTTAATGTCGGCTCCTGCTTCAACGAGAGCTCCAGCCGATACCAGACTGTGGCGGATGAGAGCAGACGGATCAACTTTGGCACCAGGCTCGATGGCAGGGGCAGAGGCCGAACGACGAACCGCGTCAATCATGTCCAAATTGGCCTGCAAATAAGGTTCTGGGCGACCCGCATCAATCCAGTAATCGTCGGTCGCCATGGCATACAGGCCACCGTCCGCAACAATCAGTGGAAAAATTTCTCGTTCAATAGACACCTTGCGACCCGTTGGAATACGTTGCAGGACCGAAGGTTCTACAACGTAAGTGCCAGCATTGATGAGATTGCTCGGTGCCGTACCAGGTGCTGGCTTTTCAACGAAGCGCTGCACTTGTCCCTGATCGTCAATCACGGCCACCCCATAAGCAGAAGGGTCGTCAACTGGGGTGAGATGCATCGTGGCTTGGGCGCCACGATCTTTGTGAAAGGCGATCAGCGCAGAAATGTCGAGGTCTGTTAA
>CALGTP010000564.1 GCA_937902105.1 uncultured Actinomycetes bacterium | reverse complement strand
TGATTTTGGTGAAGCTCTCGGTGTGATTGGCGGCGTTGAGTGCAAGATCCATTTCTTTGCGATGGTTCTGCCGCATTCTGACGCGATCTTTGTGGTGGGTTACCCGGCCGAGACCACCGAAGCATTCTGCGACGCACATGTGCGCACATTCCAGTTCTTCGGCGGGGTGCCGCAGTCGATCCTTTACGACAACACAAAGATCGCCGTCGCCCGCATACTCGGTGATGGCAAACGCCAGCGCACGCGGGTGTTCAGTGAACTGCAATCCCATTACCTGTTCACGGACCGGTTTGGCCGCCCCGGCAAGGGGAATGACAAGGGCAAAGTCGAGGGGCTGGTCGGTTACGCGCGGCGCAACTTCCTTGTTCCGGTTCCGGTGTTCGAGAGCTTCGAGGCATTGAACGCGTATCTTGAGGACTGTTGCCGGAAGCGACAGTCAGACCGGCTGCGTGGTCGCAGCGGGACGGTCGGCGAGCGGCTGGAGCGCGATCTTGCCGTCTTCCAGGTACCGCTGCCCGCGCCTTACGATGCCTGTGAGAAGCAGCCCGGTAGCGCCAACTCGCTGTCACTGGTGCGCTACCGGTATAACGACTACTCGGTTCCAACCGCCTATGGTCATCAGAATGTGCTGATCCGCGGCTACGTACACGAGGTCGCTATCTCGTGCGGAGCGGAGATCATCGCCCGTCATCCACGCTCTTATGAACGCGAAGATATCGTGTTCAATCCGCTGCACTATCTGGCGCTCCTCGAACAGAAGACCAATGCACTGGACCAGGCAGCCCCGCTCGCCGATTGGGTCCTACCGGAGGAGTTCACTACGCTGCGCCGTCTCCTGGAAGCCCGCATGGGGAAGAAGGGCAAGCGGGAGTTTGTGCAGGTATTGCGCTTGATGGAAGTGTTCAAAATCGACGACGTGGCCGCCGGTGTTCGCGATTGTCTGGCACGTGGTGTGGCCGGCTTTGACGCCGTCAAGCATCTTGTCCTGTGTCGTATTGAGAGGCGGCCGCCGCGGCTCGACATGACAATCTACCCCTATCTGCCAAAGGCTGTGGTAGCGACGACGTCTGCGCGGTCATACATGGATTTGCTGGCTGGAGTGGGCGCATGACTGACACACCACAGATATTGCTGGCCCATCACCTGAAGGCGCTGAAGTTGCCGACATTTTTGCGCGAGTATGACAAGGTCGCTCGCCTTTGTGCGGCGGAAGGCGCCGACCATCCTCGCTATCTGATGCGTTTGGCCGAGATGGAGATGATTGATCGCGAGCGGCGCATGGTGGAGCGGCGCATCAAGGCAGCGAAGTTCCCAACCGTCAAAAGCCTCGACAGCTTCGACTTCCTGGCCTTGCCCTCGCTGAACAAGATGGCGGTTCTGGAGTTGGCTCGTTCGGAGTATGTAGGGCGCCGCGAGAACATTATTGCCGTTGGCAATAGCGGTACGGGCAAAACCCATATCGCGCTGGGGCTCGGCCTGGCGGCCTGCCAGAAGGGTCTATCGGTTGGCTTCACCACTGCAGCCGCTCTGGTTCACGAGCTTCTGGAGGCCCGCGATGAAAAGCGCTTGCTACGTTTGCAACGCCAACTGGCCAGCTACAAGCTCCTGATCATTGACGAACTTGGATATGTGCCCCTGTCGCCAACCGGTGCGGAAGTGCTGTTTGAGGTGTTCTCTCAAAGATACGAACGAGGGTCCACGATCGTCACAAGTAATTTGCCATTCGACGAATGGACGTCCGTGTTCGGCTCGGAACGGCTAACCGGTGCATTGCTTGATCGCCTCACGCACCACGTCTCCATTCTTGAGATGAATGGCGACAGTTATCGCCTGGCTCAGAGCAAGAGCCGGTCACGTCCGGCAAAGCCAAAGCCGCCACCAGAACCTGACACTCAGAAATGACCTGACAAAAACAATAAGGCCCCCGATATCGGGGGCCTTATTGCTTCCATAACTGCTGCACTTTTGCTCCGGCTAAACGCTGCAGAATCTCTCCGGCGTTGACACCATACGGCCAACCGGATTTTTGAGCGGCTGCGGGACGAACGGGGATATTTGGGC
>CALGTP010000563.1 GCA_937902105.1 uncultured Actinomycetes bacterium | reverse complement strand
ATTGCGATGAGGCGGGGCGAGATTTTGACCTTCCCAGACACTCTCACTACTCAGGAACCCCCCGGCGAAACTTTTCCGCAGTTGGTTTCATTTTTCCGCACTTTAGGAGTCGCGAGAGAAAAGGCTGCGTTCGAGCGATTTGGTGCGACTTGGTGCTGATGGTTCTTGATGAGTTGATGGTTCTTGATAAGTGGCCGATAGGCTCACAGGTGTATGTCTTTCATCCCGGTCAGATCAATGTCATTCATCCCGGTCAGATCTACTGCAACGCCATCGTCATCGATATCCGTTGCAGCGGCATGTGGCGCGAAGTCAAGGTCCATTACCAAGGCTGGCCATGTGAGTATGATGAATGGATTCTTGAGCGTTCTTCGCGCCTTGATATTCGGACGAAGAATGACGAGATCGACGTTGTCCCGTAATAGGGTGCCTATATGCCTCCTACGATTGAAGAGGTGCGATCAATCTTGCCACCTCCAACCGATGACACCGACGCAGTCAAAGTGGAAGAGGTGCTTTGGGGACCCATCTCTCCGGCTGATGCAAGGGCAGCGGGTGCACCATTCGCGTCAAGCAGTATTCTCCTGAGGCCTGGCATAGATCCCGAGCTGCGGACGCGGGTGCTGGCGGAGGTGCCTCTGGATGTGATCCCGTCAGGTGATGATACAGTCGCCACATTTGTCGCTCGTCTCTCGTCATCGTCGTTTCTGGAGGACAGCCACGTGCAGAAGTCTGGATGTCTGAAGAAACGTGTGCGGCTCAACGCGACATCGTACGCGCAACCGCGACGGCGCTCGTGGTCTGTGCAGGTCGGCGAGCCGTACACGGATGACGATGGAGACGTTGTGTCAACGTTGATGAGCTACTCTGCTTTTGGCCGGGTTGCGGAAGATTGGGAGGCGCGCCTCATGCCGCGGCCAGTGTTTGACCTAGGAGTTGTGCTATGGCGCATCGCGTTCAGATTCCTCACGGCAGAGTCGCAGGTGCATCCGCCAACTGCTTGCCAACTCCTGCTTTATTACAAGATGTTTGGTTCCAGAATGGGGCGCCACCGGGACAATCACAATACAAAACAAATGCGGGATGTCGTGAGCGGCAAGCGGTCGCGCGCTTCCTTGGTGGAAGGCCATGCGCCGATGGGTCGTGAAGCCAACTCGCAGGCGACGAATACGTGTGTTCTCATTTGGACTGAGGGAGACGCTGACATGATCTTCTCCCTATCGTTTCCGCCAACGACTGAGTGGGGGAGCACGAACTTCGAGGCACGTCGCGATACGTACGTTACTCATCCTGTATTCTCAACACGGCTAGGCGCAGGAACGTTGCTGGTCTTCACGCCGGAGGACGACCTCTTCTTTTGCCACGAGGCCTACTTCTCAAAAGAAGGAGAACGTCAAGATCACCGCATCGCATTTGTTTTCCGCTGGCTAAGTGCGGAGCGCACATTTAGGGTGGACACGAGCAAGATGAAGCCCAAACGGTCCGCATAGGTGACCTAGCAATAACTGAAGGGGAATTTTACTAAGGTTTTGAAAAATCGTCTTCTCTTTAAGCTACACCCCGCGCCACCTGCGCCAAGCGCGTCGCGGCGAGGGCGACCGGCGGGGGCCGCCCCACATCCCCCCAGGACCCCAAGGGCGGCGCCGGCGCCAGCCCTCGCCACCCTAACCCTAAGGTAGTACACACCCACCACCGACCTTGTAGTTCACGACCTCCCCTCTTGACCTCCCCTCCCCCCCATGCGATGTTCATATGATTTCAGGGTCGCCCCTCAGTCGTGCAACTTGGTAGCTGTATGGTAGCTGGTGGGAATAACCCCCCCACATGCTCAAAACAGTAGCTGATGTAGCTTATGTAGCATCTCACGCAGCTCGACCATTTGTGCGTCCAGCAGCAGCATCGTTTTCTCGAGCTCTTGTTTAGTTGTATTACAATCGAGAAATTCTTTCCTTTTGATTTGCTCGGTGAGTTCGTCGTTGAGCCCGGCGATTTTCTGAACCAGCTCTTTGATTACGCGTGTCCCTTTCTGCAGCTGAGCAGGTCCATCATAATTTTGAGTTTGGAGGCAAACCTGAATAGTTTTCTCAACTTCCTCCATGAGACATTGCACAGCAAGGGCGACGTCAGGAGTTAAGTTGTGCTGGATGGGCATGGACGACGTCTCATTAGGCCCCTTGTGTTGAAGTTGTGGAAAGCGGTTAGGAGCGGGCTGCATCGACGGGCCTGAAGTGGACTGCGAGAACCCGAGGGACAAGGGTTGAGCGGACTGCGGGAACCCGAGGAGCGCCGCCATGCCCTGCTGCGTCCCCATGCCCGTATGCGACATCGTTCCACTGGTTGCTCCAAGGCCAGCATATTGCATCATCATAGCGCCTTGAAAGCATGATGCTCTATTCGAGGAGTCGAAATGGGCCTTTTGTGATTCCTTAAGTTCATCTTTCATCTCGGCCTGAGCCTTCTGTCTGGCATCTAGGCGAGCCAGCTCAATTCGTCCCTTTTCGAGTTCCTTCTGCAACTGCTCCATATGCTCGCCATGCTGGCGGTTCTGTTCGCTCAGCTTCTGGTTCATCTCTAGCTTCATCTCAAGCTCGCGTACCTTTCCGTCCATTCCCGAGGGCGCCTCAGTCCGTGACCTTTTCGCACCTTCTGCTACCGCCGTCTGAGCCGCCTGCGTAATCTGAGTGATCGCTTGAACAAGTGCGTCTGTTGGTACCGCCGACTGCTGCAAAGGCAACAGCGTCAGTGGCAAAGGCGGAGTTGCACCTCGAGACCGCTTCCTGCTCTCCGCTTGCTCGTCGTTTAGTCT
>CALGTP010000562.1 GCA_937902105.1 uncultured Actinomycetes bacterium | reverse complement strand
GTTTGGTCACTAATGTATCCTTTCATGGAAACAGGAACCCTTTGTCCCTTGATTGCGTTCACAATATTTCGGATAGTACAAATTCCGGGGCCGCTATCCTTCGGTCCAGCGACACATACTTTGCTATTTTGTTCGGGGCCTTCTGGTTCGACAACTACTACATCGTCTTCAGAGTAAGCGTTATTATTGTCATAGCTGAACCTCGTAAACTCGCTCTTCACGGCCATCGCTAGCGTTTTCAGGTCCGCATTTCCGTCCGCCGCGTCAAGTCGGGCAGTGAGGTCTGAAATCTCTTTTGCCCCAACTGCGCCAGCTGTTAGGATTTGCCCCTTAGCAAAGTGACCTATGAGCATCATGTTTCGATTCCAGTACTGCGCTTCCACACAGTGCTTTGTGAATATGTCTCCGGCCTGGTAGGCCGAAGGACACGTAACAAATCCGAAGTTACCTCTGGCGAACCGTTCGTTCAGCCAGGAGATGTCGATCCGTTGTGTACGAGACAGGTGTCTCATGTTCGGGTTGTTTCCAGTAACTATTACTCGATCGCACGCGGAGTTGTCCTCCATCACGCGGATCGTGATCTTCGGACGTTCGAGAATTGTCTCCCACAAGTCCAGTGCTGGTAAACCCTCTTTGCAGACTCCGTGGTGAACGGCCACTATCTCTGCTTCAGGAGTGGAGGTGGCCACTGACGTTTGCTTCCTACTCATCGCCGTCAGGGGCACAAAGGTGTTCGGGCCCATAAGGCACAGGAACACTCCGGAAGTGCTCTTTCCATCGGTTCTGTCGCCCGACAGGTCTGCGTCGCAGTAGAGCACTACTTCAATGTCCTCCTTATTGTCTCCTACCCACGCGTACAGGAACGTATCAAGGGTGGACTGTATGTAGCAGACGAGTCTGTGCAGCTTTTGGTCGCACAACTCTGTCCACTTAGTCACTCTTGATGCCAGTCTTGCGACCGGCCTGAGCAGGTCGAACCTGCCCATTCGCGCTGCGTACAGTATCTTCATGAGTACTGCTGACGCTGCGTCTCCGAGTACGCCAGGTGCACCATCCAGAGGCGGAGCTGGTTTAGCTTTAGCTTTCGCTTTGGCTTTGCTCTTTGCCTTCGGGCCAGGAGCGGCCTTAATGGATGTAGCATCCTTTTCCCCTTCTGCCCTTTCTCTCTCTGCCTGACCACGGGTCAGAGCTTCCTCTATCCCCACTGTTGGGTCTATGCAGTTAGAAAGGTCTATCGGGTTTTCGTCGTGTTCCGGTCTGCTTTCGTCCATGAAAGGTGTGTCCGCTCTCCCAATCGGCTTGGGGTATTTGCTCATGCAGAGCTCTTTGTAGCGGTCGACGCATGCTTCAAGGAAGTTTTGCATGTCGTATTTCATGAACGCTATCGTCCGTTTTCCAGAATTTTGTTTCGGAGGTGCCTG
>CALGTP010000561.1 GCA_937902105.1 uncultured Actinomycetes bacterium | reverse complement strand
CCCGACGGAGGCAAGGTTACTTTTGTCGAAGGCGGACACAGACGGAAAAGCCTCATCATCAAGTACCACCAGACGCGTGCCGATGCCTACCTGGCCGCTTCGTCGACTGGAGCGGTAAACGACATGGTCCACAACATGCTGGCACACTTCTCGCCAGACAGAATTGCGATGGCTCGGGCGCGTATGAAGACAAGTCCATCCCGGTCGCTGCAGATCGACGCGCACGAGATGCCCGGAACATCAGAGCTCAAGCACGCATCGCAAGGCTGCGTGCCATGTGGCCTTGGCGGGGCGCACAAGCCAAGCATCTCGCATGCCCGACCTCGCCAAAATGCTGCCGTTGGTGTCTTCGGTGACTCTGTCCACGTCGACCTCTGTGGACCCTATCCGGCTTCAGTGCATACGGGATTCAAATACGTCATCGGCTTCGCAGACCGTGCCACTCGAGAGGTTCATATCTACTTCCTCGTCAACAAGACTGCTGAAGAGGTACGTCACGCTATTGAAACCTTCGTGTCAGACAATGGTCGTGTCAAGCAGTTTGTCTTCGACAACGGGGGTGAATTTACGGCAGGAACTGTCGAGCAGCTACTCAACGAGATGATGACTAGCCGCAGGTTCTCAGTGCCGTACACGCCCCAACGCAATGGCCTCATCGAGCGCTTTTGGTATACCCTCAATCGCCAAACGAGAATCCTGCTCGCGCACACCAACCACGCGGAAGCCCTTTGGCCATTCGCGATGAGCCATGTGGTAGCCATCCACAATAGCCTGCCTACGAGAGCGCTAGATCCGCCGATGGCACCCTCGGAGGCTCGCACAGGCAAAGTCCCTTCACTCAAGCGTTTCAGCAAGGCCGTCTGGGGATGCGATGCAATTGTTAACCTCCCTACTCCTGCCGGGGCAACCAAGCTCTCACCTACGGGGGTGAAGGCTAACTACCTGGGTGTAGACGCCCGCCGCTGCGGTGAGTTCTTCTTCATCCCAGCTCTGAACAAGGTTGTCAGCCTCGTGAACGCGGTGAAGTACTTCCCGATGGAGTTCACGCCCATAAGGAATGCGCCGATCCCAGCCCAGCCGCCGACTAACCAGGCCACGGTGATGCCCATCCGGGCTATCGGAAACTACCAGGTTGTCACGGCTGTACCCGCCGCGGCGAACAATCCCGGCATGCCGACTGCGATGGCTATCCCGATCAACGTCTCGCCGGACCAGGCAGCAATGGCAGACCTGCTCAGCGTGCTCGAGCAATCGCCGCTCACTGGATCCTCTGTCTACAGCTCAAGCTTCATCTCCGACTGGTGCTTCGCTGTCGACGCTAAGACGATCGTATCAGGGATCGAC
>CALGTP010000560.1 GCA_937902105.1 uncultured Actinomycetes bacterium | reverse complement strand
TCGGGCGCATTATCTGAGCTTGGTCCGGGGTTTGGACCACCTGAAGTAATGGAGCTCACCGCCCGGGTAGCGCTCACCTTGCAGCGCATGCCATTCGTGTAGTACGGTAGAGACTGGATGGCGGTGCTGTCCGGGGTGATGATGGAGGTCAGGCCTGCCGGCGGCCAAATGAGGAGAGGCACGTCGTACGCTATACGTGCGGTAATGTCGGCTGGCACGACGTCGCATACATCGATGAGGTGGCGGTGAAGATCCGCGGTGGTAGCCTCGTCAGCGAGCAGGATGTACTGGTCGTCGAGCTGTGGAACTTGTGGGCGGCCGAGGGCATCCACGAGGGTGATATGGATTAGCACGTTGGAGTAGTGGAGGTGGGCAGTGACGAGCATTCCATGGTTGTAGCCCGGTAGTGCGAAGCTCGGATGCTCGAGTCCGTCCGAAGATGCGGGGAGGTCGGGTAACGTCAGGAACATATCTGACGAATGGTGAAGAATGGTGTGTGTGGCTGAGCACGAGAGGGTGCGGATGGTAGCCGTGATCGGCGTAGCAGATGTGGGTGTGGCAAGTGTGCCGAGTGCAATAGTGGGGTCGACGACCGTCCCTCCGAAGTCGAGGTGGACGAGGGTGACAACGTCGCCCCAGCACAAGAATGAGGTGTACGCGTAGTGCGGTTGAAGGTGAAGGCTGCCGACCTTGTCGATGAGGACGAGGTTACCATGGTAGTTGGACGAGGCACATAGTTTGATAGGGTTACCATGCGTGGCGTCGCGACCGATGTGGAAGTGATCCGTCATATGCGCACGGACAAGGGCGCGTACGACGATGTGACCGGCATACTTGACGAATCGGATGGCGACGAGTATGGAGCCAACGACGTCTTCGTGATTCCCGCTGCTGCGGCGGGGCGTGGTGTCGATATGCGCACGCCAATCTGGGGCGAAGGTGGTGATCCAACCGAGGCTCAGTTCCGTCAGAAGGTAGGCGTTGCGTTGCCCGTCGACGAGGAACTGTGGAGCTACCCTGGCGGAGAGTGTATTGTGACTCACCCATTTGAACGTGCCGTCGGCAGGCGCGACGATGCCCAGGGAAGGGTGGATGCAGCGAACGCTCGCAGGTACTGGGAGGGAGAATGTCGCGAACTCGACGCGTTCAAAATTCCCAGGTGTGTGTTGATCAAAGGAGGTTGGTTGGTTCGGCTTCGGCCTGAGGAACCAATCGCGGCAACATTGTTCGAGGTGAATCGAGTAGCACGCAGGCCGTAAGGCCCATAGCATCGCGCGTGACAATTTGTAAAGCACCGTATCGCCCGGCAGAAGGCGAAGGATAGCTTCAAGTATGTCGGGAGGAAGGGTGGCGAGGTAGGGTACGGCAGTAGGACGCGCCGATTCTCGCGCAACCACAAGAGCCGCCTCGACGGCGGTGCGGGTGCGGGAGGTATCAAGTGGGCGCGAGTCGAGCGTTGCCAGGTAGCGCGACGTTGTATCGCACCATTCAACGCCCCAATAACCACTCGAAGTAGTGGCGTCGAGGCGCAGGTTGAGGCCCTCAACCAGCGTAGGAAGGTCGCCACGGCGGTGAATAAGGGGTGCAGCGGTGCCGGTGCGTTGCGCCCGCTGCATGAATCTTCCAAAGCCTGGTGAGTAGGAGGTGTTTCGGATTTTGCATCGACACGCATGGTAGTTTCGGTAGCAGAGGCACAGCAATATGTCGTGTCCTATTCTGTAGGGCGGCGGGCTTGCAAATTCCGAGATGGTGCCGTCGAGGTTGCAGATGAAGTTGCTTGGTGCGCGTCGCGTGCAATGGAAGCACTCGCACTTGTTGTGGTGCGGCGATGTGTCGCCCCCTCGGAAGAATTTCCCGTAGTCGTCGATCCCGGCGAGTGGGTAGGCCTTCGGCGGGTTCGGGTAGCCAACCGCGAAGTCGACCAGGTAACGGGGTTCCTCAATGCTGAGTAAGTAAAGGTAGTCGCTTAGGAGGGCGGTGACAAAGAGGGGGTCCTTGCTGAGGCAGTTCGGGCCCGTTTCCCACGGAAAACGGCCACACTGCATCGACTGGGAAGTGAGGCAGACTGGGGCGCGGCGTCCGATGATGTCGAGGAGAATGCTAAGGGAGGTGCCCGTGATGAAAGGGATGAATTCGCTCACGTCGAACCAATGTGTCCCCCAGTCGTCGAGATCAGCCAGTATGGCCACAAGCGTCTGTTGAACGTGTTCTGGGTAGGCCGTGATTTTGGCCACGATTGGCGAGTTAAGGATGAATTTGAGCAGAGGTGATTGCACGGCGCCTAGGACGTCAGTGATGACGAGCACATCCTGTTGGACTTGGAGGACGACAACGGCCTTAAACTTGTCTCCTTCAGAGGCGTCAGGGACCCTGCAATCAATAACAAGGTGTTGACGTACGTGATGGCGTATCCACAGGTCGATCCTGGTCGGGTCGAGCGTGGATTCGAGGTGCGGGCGTCCGGGCTTGCTAGCGTGTGTTCCGTGGAAATTCGGGCGGTAGGGGTCGAGTTGTCGTGACGTTTCCCAATTTCCCGATGGGTCCACGGGGCACCTCCAAGGGTGGCAACGGCGCATAATGCCGCCGAGTAACGATGCGTCGTCGCTGAGGGCCTCGAGCACTAAGCAGTAGATGCGGAAGGCGGCATGCTCTAAGCGGGCCCGGTACGAAGAGCCATAGCCTTCTAGGCACCATCCGCCACGCGGCATCATGAGGAGGGAGTTTGAGCCAGTCATATATTCGTCGACGTCTGAGAGGAGGAGCGGTCGCACGGCGTCCTGCTCGAGGGAGAAAAGGGTCTTCTTGCATCCGAAGCTGACCGTCGTGCGCGCGTGGTTGACCCCTGCATACTCAAAAGTGATGCGGAATGCGTCTGCCAGGCCGCAAAGTCTATTGAGCCAGCTCTCCGGGCCAATTGGGGGAATGAGAAGGACGCGTCGAAAGCTCTCGCCGACACAGTCTAGTCCCAAGAGCTTCCGTGGGTGGTCTGGGAACGGCAGGCGGGCGTGCGCGTAGTTGGGGCACAGTGCGGGCAGGAATAGCAGTCGCTCGAGAACGGTCGATGTCACTATCGCCGTGGTTATCGCCGTGCAAATGGCATCTAGCCCGGAGATGGGATGCGAGTGGTCCTCGACGGTGAAGTATAGGCACGAGCGAGCAGTCATGCTGTGACAGCCGGGCAGCATGAGGGACTGGTCGACGCTTGCATTGTAAGCCCATCGGTCGGCCCACTTGGCGTGAATTATGTCGGCGATGCTGCAGGTAGGAGAGGCGGCGGGCGTCGTCTGAGCTCGTCTGGCTTCGGGCACCCGTG
>CALGTP010000559.1 GCA_937902105.1 uncultured Actinomycetes bacterium | reverse complement strand
GGACCGCACGCTCATCGACGTGGAACAAGATAGCGTGGGAATTGATTATTATTTTGTGATCAAAAGTGTGAAACCACCCTCTCGCTTCGAACGGGTAAAGCTCGTCTCCGGGACACAGGGACAAGCATGTCGCCCTCGTCCATCGGATGGCTGATGTCTCGAGTGTGGCCAGCTAGCATTTTTTCTCCCGACCGGCCGGAGCGTGTTATACGAGTTCATCGAGGAGAGGCTCCCTGCATCGATCAAATCAAGGCCTCGGTTGAAGGTGAGCAGCCTGAGGTGGTCGATGCAAAGGTGATCGTCGCTTCGCCTGCAACAACAAGAGCAGCGGCACCAGCGTCGAAGCTGACGCAACCAGCAGCGGACGCGGATGACGAGGTAGCCGAGGGAAACCGCGACGCGTGGCATGCCGCAGAATTACGTACTAGAAAACACGGGCGCGATTCGATGTCCTCGATGCGCCTCTCACCGGACCGGCACAAGCGAGCGAAGACTGGGAGCGTAATCATCCGCGAGTTGCATTTGGAGCCGCAGACGACCATCACATACAACAATAATTGCCTAGCCTTCTCCTTGATGATCGGCTCGGGGATGATCGCATCCACCAAAAGAGCACAGTTCCAGGCGAAAGCGCAGAGCGATGAACAGCGCCGCCTTACGCACGTTGAGATCATGTCGCACCTCCCAGAGACTACGCCGAGACGTGGCGAAACCGGTCTATGGTGGGCGGGCTACACGCGTGCCAGTCTTGATAAAGTCTTCAATGGATTCGAGTTCATGGGCGAGGCCCACCTGCACGGCTTCGCCACCAGGTTCAAGCGAGTCATCGTGGTGATCGACGTGCGCAACTTCAATGCTACGACATTCACGAAGTATGAGCCAGGATACTCTGCCTGCGCACGGTCCCTCTCGCTGCGCGAAGCTACCGAGCTACGTCTGAAGAGCAGCCCACAGCCCATCTGGGTGCTGCTTGAGCAGGCGCATTTTAGTGCCCTGCTGCTGGAGACAACAGACGACGTCCTTGATGGCACCGCCGCTGATGGCACCGCCACTTAAGGCATCAACTTCGACCACCTGTAAGCGGCGGCGGGCCTTTCGGCGGCGGGACCGCGACCGGGTTAGGGTTCGGGTTCGGGTTTGGCGCCGACTGCAGGCGGTGGAGCATGAGCTTCTTTCAGCCAATGGGGAGCACCAGGGTTCGGCGTATCTAAGTGTGTGTAGCAGCACCAGCCAATGGCGCAATGGGGAGGTTTGGCCATGTGTGCAGTGTGGAGTACAGTGTGTAGTAGCAACAGCCATTGGCGCACGATGGGGCGGGAATGTGGTTTCGTACTCTATGTGCTCGATTAGGCATCGCAGGAGAGACACGTGGATTCCCATCGTCAGAACGGGAATAATAATGCCGATCCCACTCCATTCCATCCTTCGGCTCATTCAAACTGAAGCTCCGGGTGAGTATACCCTCGATGACATCTCCTTGGCAGAGCCGAGATGGCCAGAAGCACCAAACATGTTGGAGAACGCGAGAAGGCTAGGGTACAGCGGCTCGGTGGGCACAGCATGTCCGCAGCGAAAGCGTGCCATGCCTTGCAACTCAGGGGAAAAGAGCGCAGTCACGCCTTGCAACTCAAGGGAAAAGAGCGCAGTCACGGTACCGAGCAAACGTGCAACGAATATGGCTATTCGCGAGCATTTGTTGAGGGACGACACAATCAATGCCGCATTCGTAGGTGAGAAGCTGCAGATGAACGGATCGACACGCGAAGCACATACTGCTGAGTTATGCAACTGCAAACTGGGCACAGGCCAAAGCTGCTGCACCAATCTGTGGGGTAGCAAAGCTACCTTTCAGCAGCACAGAATTGAGTTCCTCAACCGCACACAAGAGACGCGCACACAATCTGTCTTTGCAATGCTTAAGGACAGCTACTACACCGATCAGGATGTTACCGGGCAACCAGTTGGGGACCGCAGGTGGCATTTCAGCGTCAACACAGACTTAGGTCAACGTGCGGTGTGCAAGGGGGTTTTCCTCCTTGCATACCCCATTGGCCACGCAACTCTAACTCGGATTCAACGGCGAATCAAAAGTGGGTGCACGATGGCCCATGATAAGCGAGATGATGAGCATATCTTCAAAGATGAACGGAAGTCTCTGGGCATTATCGGATGGTATATTGGGTATGCGGAATCGATGGGTGATTGGATGCCAGACTCAAACGAGCTCGTGGTCCCTCGACGTGATCGCCAGGATGAGCACGAGGAATACGAGTTAGCTCTAGGCGAGGATGCTGCTGCCTATTCTTTCTTCTGTCGCATAATTGGAACAGCTCCCGAGGTGGCGCACATAGTACGCGCCCGGCGGCTACTCAATTTTCAGCACTGTACGAAGTGTGACAACCTCAATGCCGCTGTGAAGGCAGCACACAAATCGAATGACGCCCAGACTATCGCTACTGCTCGAGCTACACGTGCTGCACATCATGCCGAGGTGCGAAACGAGCGACTCGCGTACTACAGAAACCGAGAGAAGGGACGTACATCAAACGATCATCTCAGCCTCATCTTGGATAAATGGGATTCTAACAAAACAACCGTCCCGTACTTTGCAAGACCACCTGGCCATTGGTGGACAGCGCTGAAACACGAGGTGCTTGAGCAAAAGGTCCTTGGGGTCTTGGTACATGGCCTGCCCAACTGCCACTATTTCTACACGGTGAACAGAACTGTAAGCGGTGGTGCAAATTTAAACATTGAAGGCATCCGGCGTACGCTGGTAGACCTTTGCAGGACGAGGCCTTTGCCACGAACGCTTTTCATCCAGGCGGACAATGCATCCGACAACAAGTGCTGGACGGTCTTGCTCTTCCTCGCAATGCTTGTGTACCACGGATACACTGATGACATCTACTTCTCTTTCCTCATCGTGGGTCACACCCATGAGGACATCGACCAAGTGTTCTCTGTACTGTCTCGTTTCTTGAAGCAGCTGGGACATGTTTTGGACCCGCAACAGTTTGAGGCCGAGCTGAGGGAGGCCATGCAAAAGAGTGCGAAGGCAACTTTCTCCAACGTGCTCAGCGTTCTTGACTGGGACACCTACCTGAAACCCTCATTGCGCAAGAAGGTCCCAGAAGGAATCCAGCATGCTAATTTCGAGGAGGCTAATCAGACTAAGGTTCCGCATACATTCTGGATTCATAAACGCGCGTCTGACAAACGGGTCGTGCTACATTATAAGGAGTTGGCTGCAGATCCTATTTGGCTGCCTCCTTTGGCAACAGGGGGCGGTCCGTTGGTGACTGACCCTGATGGAATTGAGATCTTCGAGCCGGGATTTGAGCCCACGGACCCAGCACAGGTAGCCCCTCTAGAAAAAG
>CALGTP010000558.1 GCA_937902105.1 uncultured Actinomycetes bacterium | reverse complement strand
CACCCGACAGTCGCGACACCAAGTTGATGACATCTGCTTTTGTCACGGAACATTTCGTGGACGACGAGGGCAGGAGCGCGCTTACTGAACCGGTGAAAACAGGGGCTATTCGGACAATGACTCTAGCGGGTGACGGCGTCCCGGAGAAACTGATCACATGTGACGTTCGCTTCAACATGGACCGAGCTGTGAAGTCCTCCTTTATCAGGCACCTCTTGGGTTCCCTGGGCAACGATGATGACAGGACTCCCCTTGACATTGCGAGTCGCGCCGAGTGGATGGTCATCACCCCAGCAGTACAGGATCCTGATTACAGGTTTGCCCTTGTGATGCAGCCGTCCACCAAGGCACTCAACACAGGTCTAACGGCCTACTCGGAAAAATCGCCCCGGGAAGTCAAGACAGACATCTGCGCAGCCCTTAAGGTCACGGAAGTCCCCGCACACATTGCCATCTTTCGACGTTCTACAGTTGGCGGACTCCTCACGGAGATAGTCTGTTGGGATCCCATTACTCTTCCCCTCCTCCATGACCGCGTCCAGCACATTGGCACTCCTCAGTTCCTTGTTGCCTCGCGAGCGTGCCACGAACCCATCCGCACGTTGCCCATCACGAAGCTCAACCGTCCGAATTCCCTGGCACCTAACTCCCGTGGAACAGGCAGCACTTCGTCAATCGATACCAACCCGCCCTTCCAGGAAGGCGACAAGATTGCAGTGCACCCGAAAGTCCTTCGCCTACCGATCAATAAGCCAGGCAGCGTTGGTCCGACCGAAACGATCTTCTTCCGCTACAGTGCAGGTCAAGTCAGAGATGTCATTACATACGTTGCAGTGCTCTTGGCAACTTTCTTTGCGTCGACATCCGCTCCTACTACATTTCCTGAGACTGGTACACCCCAGTACTGGATTGATCGCATCCTCCCCAGAACCAGAGCCAACAGACCCATCCTATTCTGCATCGCGGCTTCTTGGGGTGCGATCTTTGCGGGAGTCTATGAGGCACTTCAGGGAGAAATCATCGCCCGCATCGACACCTGCACCCGCATTGTGCTCTCAACAGGACTGTGCCTCTGTATCCGGTGCATCGGCGGAATGTTCTGCCATCGATGTGGTAAACCCGGGCACATGGTGAGTTCCTGCACGCAAGACATATTCACTTCGTGGAAAGAGATCACTTTTCGATGTGTCTGCTGCCGAGAATTAGGAGGGGTAGCGCTGGGTCACGAATGGGACATGTGCAGCAGGAAACGTACCAAAATCCATATGGGCAAGCCCGAGGCAGAGAATTGCGGCATTTGTGGTCACTCGGAACACACCTCCCCTCAGTGCCCCGGCATACAAGATGTTCTCCATGGCACTATCCTGCTGCCCAAGATGCGGAATGAGCTCGTTCAGGAGGGCTGGGTTCTTGAAGCTGTCACCGCGTCACAGACCTCCACCTCGTCTGCTCCCATTGCACCTGCCATGTCTGCTGTTGCACCTGTTACGGCTGCTGCCCAACCGTCTTCCCAGAGCTCCACCCCGATTAGGCGAGATCCTTGGACGACTGGCTCCCTCAGCCCCAGCCTCAGCTCCACTGGATCTACAATATCTCTGCCGGGTCAGGAGGACAGAGTGGCGCGCGCCAACGCAGAAGTGATGGAAGTTGTACGCCAAGTATTGCGATCCGAGCTCGAGCCAGTTAACAATCGTCTTGCTAAGCTCAGCGACGCTGTGGAAATGCAAGGAGGAAATATTGCATCTCTCACGGACATGGTTGATGACATAGGAGAACGGCTTCGGAATGTGGAAGCAAAAGAGTCCGCCACTCAGCAACGTTTAGCCAGAATGAGAGAGGAGTTCCAGCAGAGACAGAGAGCTCGTCAAACTGCGGACCTGCGCTCAGAGCTCTCTCAGGAGGACTTTCAAGATGCGGAGGCCTACGATCCTATGCAACCCACCGATGGACCGGCTGTTGCACCGCAACGACCAGGGTTGGAGAGCCCTGCAACTGGCATGCAGACATGAGTGCCACGACCTTCGACCTTCTTATCAACTGGATCTGGCCACGGCCTGGGGAAAGCTTCTCTTTGGAGAAGGCAGGCCTTACACCACCTGTATATATTGCCACACCTCAACATGTACAAATACCTCTGCTCGACAGTGACTCCAACTGTCAAACTTTGCTCCACCGACTTCAGCACTATCGGAGGTTGATCTCTCCATCCCACTTGCTTCTACTCCACCAGCGACACCTCTTCCTCGTATGGCAGCACCCAGACTCCCGACCGATATACATTCAGCTTCTAGTACGGGAGCAAGTGCAGGCGATGCAATCCGGACTTATCTCAGCCAATCTTGCAGCCACTTGGACAGGTAACCGCTGGATCAATGATGCCGCCTACATCAGCCTCTGGGGGCCGGGGTGTCGATTTACCCGCTCTCACCTCAACGACTACAGATACATGCTGGAACGGGCAACTCATGAACTCTGCACCCTCCTTCGCATCGATTACAGGCCCAGGCGGACGATAATTCATTCTCTGCGAATTCAACGCCTGGCAGCAATTGGTACTGATGAGGCACGTGCCAGCATCGATGTTTTGCAACAGGAATACCGTCGTCACACCAAGCGTTTGTCTAACCAAGCTAACCAGGAACGGCGACGACGGCGGGACTCGGAACAGGCCAGCAGCGAGCACGGACTACCATTGAACGTGCAATGGACATGCCTCAAAACTGCCATTGCAGAGGAAAGTCTGATCGGCTCAAGCAGCTCCACAGTCGAGTCTAATCGCAGTATTCCACTCAGTGCGACCAGAGTGCCTGGTGTGGACACTCCTACCAACCAACTGTCCCAGACTCCCGGGCTAGGCCCGGGAGGAGGGGTCGGTCAGGACGGCAGGACCCGCAGCCAATCCCTCACGACCGCAGCATCTTTCTCCCCGAGCAGAAGTCGCACGGAGGCATGGACAACGACGGACCAGACTCCCGGGCCAGGCCCGGGAGGAGGGGACGCCAGCCCTGCGAGGACCTGCACGGCACTGGACCCGCCTGAAGACAGAGGGCCGCGCTGTCGTAACCCCAGCTCACATGCAAATCGCTATGCTGATGCCAGGCGCCAACAACTATGGATTTCCACCCGTGCAACAGACCAGACCCCCGGGCTAGGCCCGGGGGGAGGGTCTACTGGCCGCAATGCATCTCTCCCAGCGACACAACTGTCGCAGACGCTCGTCTCCTGCAGCCCGCGCTCTCTCGTTGTTCCGGCCAACAGCCCCCGTGCGAACGCGTGTACCCGTCGCCTGCAGATCTCAGCCCTGTCAGTGGGTCAGACTCCCGGGCCAGGCCCGGGAGGAGGGACCACTCGACCGAACTGGGTCTACCTGGCACGACCGC
>CALGTP010000557.1 GCA_937902105.1 uncultured Actinomycetes bacterium | reverse complement strand
GAGGAGGCCTTGGAGGAGCTGCTGCGTGCCAAACCGTCCAGGGATTTCGAGGTCATTTGGGAGATGACAATGGAGGAGAAAGAGAAGGGTTTTTGCCGAGGACCTTTCTCCAGCAATCAGATGAATAGTAAGTTTGAACCTGGCCAGTGGAGATTTGTGCCAAGGTTCGTGGTGACCCAGCCTTGTGGCAAGCGGCGCTGCGTAGACGACGCATTGCGCGGTCTACAGAACGCTGCTACCCTGTTGATGGAAACCATATATACCATTGGCATTGACGTCATTCCACAAATAGTGGCGTTATTCGTGGCTGAGGTCATGGCTGTTGTCATGCCAGGCTCTGAGCGGATGACACGAGAGGAGTTGATACCACTGTTGACCGAGTGGCTGACCTTTGCACTGGGGCTTGATGACCTGCCAGATGCCTACAGAGGATGCCCGGTGGTGGAACACCATCTACGGGCAAATATTGTGGCAGTGTGGTCCCCACTTTCCGAGCAGTGGGTTTTCTTTGAGTTTATGGGATGCCTTTTCGGATTCACTGCAGCAGTTGTGGGGTTCAATCGCCTGCCTACCCTCGCAGTGGCTGTCACACGGCGTGTTATAGGAGTCGCTGCAGCTGCATACTTCGATGATGTCCTGACAGTGGATATCGCAGCATTGGCACACCATGCGCAACAGTGCACTGCCAATGTGCTGAGGCTGGTTGGAGCACCGCCAGCACCGCCTAAGACTCTCACGCCAGCCTACCATCGTGTATACCTAGGGGCGGTCGTCGATGTCGGAGCAGTCATGGATACAGGTGAAGTTATATGCTCGCCTAAGTACCATACTGTTCATCGCATCATAGAACACGTCAGCGAGGTTGCGGTTTCGAGGTCATTTCCATTTGGGAGGGCCAGCAAGCTGCGGGGCATCGCAGGCTGGGCCGGATCCCACTTGCATGGCAAGTGCGGAAGGCTTGCCCTGAGGTTCTTGAAGGATCGCCAGTACGATAAGTCAGGTTGCGCCTATGTTGGTGATGCCCAGATGGAGGAGCTACAGCATCTGGCAAGCCTCGCTTTACATGCCCCTCCCAAATCAGTGCAGGTCGTGGGTCGGCCCAGGCAACCATGCGTTGTCTATTCTGATGCCAGTTTTGAGCCAGGCAAACCCATCATATGCGGCTGGTGTATATACCACCCGGGGTGGAGTAATGTCATTGGCCAGTCTATCCAATTGGATACTGACACCACCGCACGATGGGTAGCACGTACCACAGAAATTTTCCCAGCAGAGGCATGCTGTGTAGTCCTTGTCCCTTTTAATCACCCCGAGGCTTTCCGGGACATGGACGTTCTGTGGTTCATAGATAATGAGGCAGCTGCTTCAGCGGCGATTCGAGGAGCCAGCGGTTCACCGGACGTCGACCGCATCGTACAGATCGCACATATGATGTTCCTGAAACTAGGAGCGCGAGTGTGGTTTGAGTGGGTGGACAGTGATGCCAATCCGGCCGATGGACTGTCTCGGGACGGTCTGCTGGACGCCTGGACTGTGGCCCAAGGATGGTCACTAAGCCAGGCTACCGCCCC
>CALGTP010000556.1 GCA_937902105.1 uncultured Actinomycetes bacterium | reverse complement strand
CGCTGGGAGATATGAGGCCCCTGCCGACGGAGGCGGGAATGCCGGGACAGTGGACCAGGCGCACGTTTGTTGGTTGCAAGCCGGGCATGAACTGCAGAGGGACAGGTTGTCAAAAGCAATTGTTTGGCATAGAGTTGGACGGCGAGTATTTTCGGTTTTCGGTGGCGCACTTTGGTATCAAGACGGCAGGGAATGCCTGGCACGCTCTGTTGGCCCCTTTGCTCCGGAAGTGGCGGAACAAGGGGAATGTTTACATTATCCTGTGGGTGGATGATGTCTGCGTGATCGTGCCTAACAGGTGCCTTGACCCGCGGCTGTGCGGTGGGCCCGACTCGTGCCCGCTCTGCGCAGAGTGCCGGGGGAGAGCACGGGCGCTGGATGAGGAGTTCACGGCGGAGATTAAGGCCCTGGGCTTCCAGACCAACCGAAAGGACGTGGGGGCTACCATGCGCGCTATTTTCCTGGGCTTGGGCTTCGACACCCTGACCATGGAGTTCTGGATTCCGGCCGAGAAGGCCACCGCGTTTGCGGCCAGATGCGGCGAGATGATGCGCGCACGCACAGTCTCCAGAAGGGCGTTGGCAGAGGTGGTGGGGAAGCTCATGTGGTGGTCGGCCGCCCTGCCCCACGCCCGCCTGCTGTCCCGCAGCATGGCCCACGCCTCCCTCGGCGCGACATGCAGACGCGAATGGGATACCCTCTTACCTTTGCCCCAGGCGGCGCGCGAAGAGCTGACGTTCTGGCACCATGAGGTGGTGGCGCTAGCCCGTCACAAAATGCCTATGGTTCCACCTACGGTTCGGGACATCGAGCGGCTGTGGGAGGAGCTGGCACCGGAGGCTGTTTTCGTTCGGCCAGTGCCAGAGGAGGCCGGGCAGAGCCGTGCCGTCGCCCCGGTTCCGTGGCACGGTGTGTACGTCCGTGCGGCGGGCCTGCGTCTAGGACATACGTTTTATTTGCAACGAGCGCCTGGCGCGTATGCGATATGGTTTGCCGTGAAGCCTGCGGCCAAGATCGGGACGTGGCACCTGGGGTTACTGTCCGAGTTGGGGGAGTCGGCTGGCATATACTCGTGCGCATGCAAGGCAGAGGTGAGCCTGTCCCCGGCGGCGGAGGCCGGCGAGTGGAGGCCCGAACCCTCGGGCAGCTGTTGCGGAGGGGGGGCTGGTTTTGCTGTGGTGCCGGTGCCAGGGGTCGCGAAGCCCACGTCCGCCGTCGTGTCGCGATTGATGGGCAGCTTTCGAGGACGTTTGGTCACAGACGCCGGGCCCAGCCGTTGGGGCGCGACACTTACTCTCCCGGACGGCTGTGTGCTGCGGGCCTCCGACTTTTACCGCCCCGAAGATGTGGCAGCGGGCCGGACGAACGAGCAAGCTTGGAGGGAGGGTTACGGTGTACTCTTGGCGGTAGAGGCCTTCTCGCAGAGGTTGACTGGCGGAGTGGTCTTGCATCACTCCGACTGCGCTTGCGTGGTGAATGCAGTCCAGTCGGGGTCGGTCACAAGTGTGCTGCTGCAGGCTCAGGCGACTGAGTTGTGGCGAACGTGTGCTCGACTTGGTGTCCTGCTATACAGCGGGTGGATCCCGGGTAGGGAGGTGGTGCGCTTGGGGGTCGACGGCCTGTCCCGTGAGTCGGGTGTGGACCACGGCGACTTGCGCACGGGGCCCTTGGCGCGCGAGGGCATTGAAAGGTGGTGCGAGGACCTTGGTTGGAACCTTTCGGTTGACCTTTTCGCTTCCCCCGAAAACAGTCTGTGCACACGGTTCTGCACGCGGTTTCAAACATTGCGGGGGGAGACGGTGGACGCTTTTACGCGGTCGTCATGGAGCTCTTACGACTGCGTGTGCGGTGGGCGGCATGCTGAAATCGTGTTTGTATTCCCCCCGGACCAGCTTCTGCTTCCGGTGTGGTCCCGCCTGAAACGTGACGGCGCCAAGGGCATGGCCCTAGTACCCAAGTGGGTGTCAGCGCCGTGGTGGTCTATCCTGAAATCCGGGCTCGTGCGTGACATGAAGAATATCCCGGGGTCAGACGTCCGGGCGGTGTCGAATGACGAAAGCAGAGGAAGGCGCACGGACCCTGAGAGGCTCCGGACTAGGGATTATGTATTAGTGGCGTTTGATTTTGCTGGAGGAACCTTGACGCTCAGCCCTCCGTGTGCGCAGGCGCAGCCCAGAGGAATTTGCCGGCAGGATGTGATGTCGGAGCAGGCAAGGTCGGCCCTGCTACTACTCCTCGCGGACGCGCTCCCGCGGCCGCCGCCGGTGGCGGGGGGGGATGGGGAGGGGTGCTCATGACGGATGCGGCGGAGGCGGAACGAGGCATCGGCATGCGGCCTCGACAGGAGGGGACGCGGAGCGCTTGTTCCAGGCCCTATCAGGTGGCCGTCAGGCGGGCCGCAGAGGAGTTGCGGGGAGAGCCGGAGACGTGGTTGAGGCGCTGGGCCCCGACACTCTGCTCAGTTGAACACCTAAGGCACCTTGTTCCGGCCGACCGACAAGACGCTTTCTTCTCTCAGTCCGCAGGAAGCACGGACTGGGAAGCCCACGCCCATGGCGGCTACACCTTGGCGGTGCAGGGGGAAATGCCCTCCGTGGATGAACTGGCGGCATACTTCAATGGCCAAATTCTGCCGGCTACTGTGGCGCCGTCAACGCGGGAGGAGTATGACGGCATGTGGCGCGCCTGGGTGACCTTTTGCTATTGCCAAGGATGCATTCTCAAGGCGTTCCCCACGGACAACCACACACTTCGAGCATTCTTGGTGCACTTGCTTTTGTGCGGTTATGCCCCGCCTTCGGTGGCCAAGCACCTCGCCGCGATCCTGCACCGCCAGCGGCAGTTTGGTGGACCCCCGCCCTTAGCTTTCAGAGAACTGGGCGCTTGGCTGAAACCCTTGAGAAGGGTCCTTACGGCCCCAAAGCCGGTGTTCGTCCGGTTGACAGCAGAGCATGTGCGCCAGTTGCTGGAGCTGCCGTGCGCCGACCTCTTGGTGGAAAGAGATGTTTTGATGATCGCGGTGGGAACGGTCGGGGCCATGCGGCCATCGGAGGTCATCGACATAGACGTGTGCGACTGGTTGGCCAACTACGACCGTGACGGCCGTGACGCGCCCTTAGGAGATGCGGTGTATGTGAAGAGGCAGAAGAATGACCAGCAGCGGCAGGGCATGGTGAAAAGATTTGCGTTTGGAGCCGCGGAGGGTACCTGCATCCCGAGGCGCGTGAGGGCCTTCATGTTGCGGGCGGGCTTACGGCAGCACGGGTTGTGCCGGAAGTGGAGGGGCGGCCTGGAGAACCAGGCGATACCCTGCGCGCTGTGTGGGCGCATGTTCCGCAAGATGCGTCGATGTCAGGATGGCGGCGCCGTGGTTAGCGGCGCGCAGCCCCATGCGCTAAGCACGGACTCGGTGCAGTCGGCCATTACAAGCTTACTCCCGCGGATCGGCGTGGCGCCGGGAGGCTTTACTGCTAAATCCATGCGGCGGGGCGGTTTGAGCACGGCCAAGCGCGCGGGCATCCCCGCCGCGCTGCGCCGCGAGCAGAGCGGGCATCGGAGCTCGTCAAACAAGGCTTACGAGAGTCCCACGGACTCGGATGAGGAGGAGAGTGGACGTGTTTATAGCCTGCCCACCACCCGCCCGCCGGGGGGGTGGCAACCGGAACACTTGTATTGCTTCTCGAGGGCGTTTGCCCTGTGAGTGGGCGGCGCAATAGCCTCGGACCATGGCTGGAAGGATTGGGGGTTGTGGTTTTGGTTTCGCCTCGCAAGCCGGGCCCCTGGGGGGATCCGTC
>CALGTP010000555.1 GCA_937902105.1 uncultured Actinomycetes bacterium | reverse complement strand
GAACCATCACTTTGACTATCAACGGCAATGAGTTGCACATCATCACCAGCTGAGAGGTTCGCTGGCGCTTGCCCGCTTGTGACCGTGATCCCGGCGAGACCCTCACCTTTTCCCAAAGGCGCAACCGAGATAAGTTGCGAGGCATTCAATGGCGTGCCCGCAGGGATATCAAAAGAAGCACGCATGCCAATCACTTGCGAAGCAGCCGAACTGGGTAAGAGGGCGATCTCGGTATCACTGCTGATATGCGCGGTGACTAGATCGCCGGCTCGGACTTGCACACCACGGGTCAAGAATCGCGATGTGATCAGCACACTCACACCCGAATCTTGCGAATTTTGCCACATCAAAGCCCCACCCACGCACGAGGCCACGATCAGTAATCCAACGGCAAACTCTGGAATCCGAACGCCCTGCCGCTTCATGCCTCCAGTCACAGAGGACCCAAGGGTTGCGATCCGTTGGCGATACACACCACCTCGTTGGATGATTCCTTGACTCATCGAAATACTCGCTTTCCCCATTTGGCATGCACGTGTTGATGTGTGCCGAGAAATCTGAACCACGGCGAACTAACAATGAATAGGTCATCGGACCCACTCTCAAACAGACGGTTCAGGGCCTGCGAGGTAGAGTAAATCTTGTGACTAGCACACCTAGCCGAATGAAAGCACCAGCGGTTCTTCCGCAATCCAACGACGAATGTTGGTGCGGATCGGGCCGCAAATATAAGCGTTGCCACAAGGGTCTTGAGGGTCGCATCACACCCGGTGTTATCTCGCCAATGCGTGCTGTGCCTGACCATATCGGCAAGCCTCCGTACGCAGCCACGGGCGAAGTGCCACGGTGGAATGAACCCAAGGTCAAGAGTCCCGAGATTATTGAAAAGATGCGCTACGCCTGCGATATGGCCACCGACATTTTGCGTTTAGCGGGCGAGTACGTCCAAGCCGGCATGACAACAAATGACATTGACATTTTCGTCCATGATCTGACCATTGAACGCGGCGCCTACCCCAGTCCGCTGAACTATCACCATTACCCGAAAAGTGTCTGCACCTCATTGAATGAAGTGATCTGTCACGGTATTCCCGATGACACGGTGATTGAGGATGGCGACATCATCAACCTCGATGTGACTTGTTATGTCAATGGCGTTCACGGCGATACAAATGCAACATTTTTCGTGGGCAATGTGAGTGATATCGATCGCAACTTAGTCAAGGTCACTGAAGAATGTTTGTGGCTTGGCATTGGTGCCGTCAAACCAGATCGTCCCCTGAGCGATATCGGAAAAGCCATTGAAGATCACGCCACCGCCCATCGTCTCGGTGTCGTACGCGCCTTCATCGGTCACGGAATCGGCGAACAATTTCACTCCGATGTGCAAGTGCTGCATTACTTCGATGCGCGTAACAACATGTTGATGAAGCCAGGCATGATCTTCACTATTGAACCGATGATCACCTTGGGGACATATCAATTTCATATGTGGGATGACGACTGGACGGCGGTCACCGCCGACGGCAAGCGCACGGCGCAGTTTGAACACACCATTTTGGTCACTGAGACGGGCTGCGAAGTTCTCACTGGTGGCGATAAAGCGGTCTCGCCGCGTCAACCAAGTTCATCCTGAGTCGCATTTACCCCCCGTGAAGCCGTAGCGTGATCACCCGTGGGTGAGCGTTACGTCTCTTTTGATCGACAGCAATGGGCCGACCTTCGAGCCGCTACCCCGATGACCTTGCGTGAGGCCGATCTTGAGGATCTGCGCGGCATCAACGAACGTATTGATCTTGACGAAGTCGCCGCGGTGTATCTGCCGATGACGCGATTACTCAACCTATATGTCTCCGCCACACAGAATTTGCATAAGGTCAGCGCGACATTTCTCGGAACCTTAGCCCCCAAGGTGCCGTATGTAATCGGCGTGGCTGGCTCCGTCGCTGTCGGCAAAAGTACTTTCGCGCGTATTTTGCAAGCGCTTTTAGCGCGCTGGCCCGATCACCCCAAAGTTGATCTCATCACGACCGATGGATTCCTCTATCCCAATCATGTTCTGGAAGAACGCGATTTGATGAACCGTAAAGGTTTCCCCGAGAGCTATGACACACGGGCACTTCTGAAGTTTTTGCGGGATCTCAAAAGCGGACAAGCGACCGTGGAAGCTCCCGTTTACAGTCACGTTGTGTATGACATCGTTGAGGGCGAGACGGCCAAGGTGTGCCAACCAGACATCTTGATTCTTGAAGGACTCAATGTCTTGCAAGTTGGTGCCCCAGGTAATGACGCCGCTGAATTCGTGAGTGACTATTTTGATTTCTCCATTTACATTGACGCTCTTGAAGCGGATATTGAAAAATGGTACGTGGACAGATTTTTAAGTCTCTGTGATTCTGTTTTCCAAGATCCGAGTAGTTTCTTTCGCCATTTTGCCCACCTCTCGCGCGATGAAGCAATCTCGGTGGCACAAAGTATTTGGGAAAGCATCAATGGGCTCAACCTAAAGAACAACATTGAACCGACTCGGGAACGAGCCTCGCTGATTCTGCGCAAGGGCAACGACCACCGGGTGAGTGAAGTGCTACTCCGTAAACTCTGAAATCTGCCACAATAGAGGCGTGGCGAATTCACGATCTCGGACTAAGAAACGCAAGAAGAAGAAACAGTCCTCGTCGAAGGCCCCCATTATCTTTTTATGTCTGCTCATTGCTGCGGCAGGCGCATTTGTGTTTCTACAAGTCACTGAATCCACCTCGGGTAATGGCAGCACGGATTCGTCGGCGCCGACAACTAACCCGACTAATACCGAGGCACCAAGCCAAAGTGTCCCAGTGACGACGGCAACGCCAGCCACTGACCCCAGCAATCTCGGGAAACCAGTCACTATCCACAGTGATGATCTAGGTGATCTTGAAATTGATCAGTTGATTGATGAATGGGCTCAAGTCGACGCACCTATGGTTCCCGAAACTGTTGCTCAGGTGGACCCATCATTGGTTGAAGGTGATTACATTAACGGTGACTTGCCCGATGGTTTCTATGTCGGGTATTTCGTCAGCGCGATTGATGAGAATGATCAGGGCTTCACATTTGATATTCGCAACTCATTAGATGATCCGATTCCTGTGCCAGATGGTCGACAGTTTTATCCGGCCCTTCTTGACAGTTTGCTCTTTGTCTCGCTACCGATTGTTGAGAGTGAAAAGAATACGGCGATGAGCGCGGCGAAATTCTTTGAATTGGCGAATTCCGGACGAGTTCTCGTGGACATTCCGAAAACCAATCTGATTGCCCAAATCAGCGATACATACATGTTGCTGACCATTGTTGATGGCGCAGTGATCGCCATTGAAGGCATTCACACTTCGTAACTAGCCTTCGGTGAGATGACCTCGACTGCGCGCCTCATTGATCAATGTTTGCGTGTGTTGCCATAACGTCGTTGAGCCATCGCCGATTGGTGACAATCGCTTCAGTGCCTGCGGGTAACTCACACCATGGCGTTTCCATGGTGACTCGTCTCCGGCGTGATGATTTAACATCGCTGGTTGCATACGATCAACGGCGTTGGCGAATTGACTCGCTGGTGTTTCTTGAGCTTCATATTCATCCCACAATGAACGCAAGCGATCCCGCTGATCGTCAGGTAATAAACCGAATAAACGGTCGGCGGCTTTTTGTTCACGAACTTCTTTGTCGGCATAACCCGTGGTGTCGTAGGCAAAAGTGTCGCCCGCATCAATTTCTACGATGTCGTGTACCAAACACAAAGCCAAGACATGAGCAATGTCAACGTCAACATTGCTCCACTCTTGTAGAACTAGGGCGTACATCGCTAAATGCCACGAGTGTTCGGCAGTATTTTCTCGCCGTGAACCGCCGGTGATTGCCGTCTGGCGTTCGACTTGCTTGAGTTGATCAATCTCCATGAGAAAATTGAGTTGTTGTTGAAGTCGTTGATCAGTCATACATTTGCTCCTTAAGCCACTAGTGAGGCGAGTGACCAGACGGCAGCAATAAAGCCGAGTGAGGCCATAAATATGCTGCGCTTGAGGGGCGCACGCGCAAGATCGCCTTCTTCTGGATTGGGGGGTGGTTTCACCATTGCCAGCACATTGCCAGCAAATAATGCTCCGCCTAAAGCCAGCACCATCCACTTCAAGAGGTCTGCACCAAGGAACATACTGACCATTGTGCCATTGCCAGATGGGTCAACAGGTATCAACTTTGCCAGTTCTGGTCACTCTGGTCTTTCGCAGAGGGGATTCATCGGTAATACTTCGCCTATGGGTTTTCATCACGTCGCTATTGCAATTCATGACACCAAGGCCAATTATCAGTTCTATACCGAAGTTATGGGCTTTGAACTGGTCAAGACTGTGACCGCTCCCACCCCAGAAGGTGGATACAGCAAGCATTTCTTTTATTCCACTGGTCAGACTGGTTCGGGTGAGCAAGGGATGATCGCTTTTTGGGAGATTCACGTTGACTCTCTTGAAGGTTTCGAAACCAATCTCAACAAAGGTGCTGGTTTGCCATGGTGGGCAAATCATCTAGCTTTTGATGCGCCCACTGTTGCCGACTTTGAACGACATCGCGAACGCTGGCGGGCACACGGTCAAACGGTACTTGAAGTTGATCACGAATTTTGTCGGTCAATTTATATTCGCGATCCCGAAGGCAACACTGTGGAGTTCTGCCTCACGACCCGTGACTTTACGCCAGAAGAAAAAGCCCACGCTCTTGAATTGTTGCTTGATCCAAACCCGCCGATGGAAAAAGCATTCGGTGCCAAAATTTGGCAGCCGGAGGGTGACCCGATTTTGCTGCCCTCGGGTTGAGGCAGATGCTCGTTTAGGACGTTTCGCTGGCGGGTGGACCAGATTTGTAACCCTGGCCCATATTGTCAAAGCGCGTGAATTCGCCGGAGAATGCCAACTTAATCGTCCCTAACGGTCCAGCACGATGCTTGCCGATAATCACTTCAGCCACACCTTTTTCGGCATTTTCGGCACTGTCGCCTTTTTCATTGCGATAGACCTCTGGTCGGTGGAGGAACATCACGATGTCAGCATCTTGTTCAAGTGAGCCGGACTCACGAAGGTCTGACAGTTGTGGGCGCTTATCCTGACGCTCTTCAAGTTTTCGACTGAGCTGGCTGAGGGCCATCACTGGAACTTCTAATTCACGAGCCAAGATTTTTAGGTTTCGGCTGATCTCACTGACCTCAAGTTGGCGACTCTCTGTTGTTGTACCAGTCATCAACTGCAAGTAGTCAATAACAATCAGACCGAGGCCACCGTGCTTGGCTTTCAGACGACGCGCCTTGGAGCGAATTTCAAGCACACTCACCGTGGCGTTATCGTCAAGGAATAATTTTAGATTGTCGAGTCGGCCGATCGCCGCATTAATCTTGCTCCATTCAGGCTCAGTAATTGCACCCGTGCGGAGGTTCTTCGGATTAACTCGCGCTTCGCTAGATAAAAAGCGCATCGTTAATTCGGTGTGGCTCATTTCAAGTGAGAAAACTAATACTGGGAGATTGGAAGTTTGCGCCACGTGAGTGGCAATGTTTAATGCAAACGCAGTTTTTCCCATCGCCGGGCGAGCACCCACAATGATCAGTGCGGACTTTTGTAGTCCAAGAATCGTGTCATCAAGTTCTGTGAAACCAGTGGCGACTCCTGCTAGTGATGTCTTATTCTCAAAGCGCTTCTCAAGTTCCACAATTGAGGTAATCAATAGTTCGTTGATTTGTCGTGTGGAATCCACAACTCTTTCTTCGGCCACCGCGAAAACGCGGGCTTCTGCTTCATCAAGAGCCTTCGCCACATTGTCGGGTTCGGTATATGCAATTTCCGCAATCTCGCTGGCCACTCCAATGAGACGTCGGAGCGCTGCTGTGTCCATAACGATTTTGGTGTAGCGAGCCACATTGCCGACGAGCGGGGTGGAGTTCTGAAGTCCCAACAAGAAAGGGAGTCCACCAATTTCTTCAAGTAGTCCAGCGCGGCGCAGTTCATCAGACACCGTGATGACATCGACACCATTGCCAGTCGCCATCAGTCCGCGAATCGCATCAAAAATATGTTGATGTGCGGGTTTGTAAAAGTGCTCAACGTGCAGACCCAATTCTGCAATGAGGTCAAGGGCCTCTCTTGACAAAAGTATTGAACCTAAGACAGATTCTTCAGCACTCAAGTTATGTGGAGGCACGCGATTGATCATTGGACGTGGTGCCCTATCACGGTCGTCTCTGCCGCTACGGGTTGAACTTCCTGAAAATCCGTCTGATGATCCGTTTGCCATTGCCTCTACTTTGACCTATCTGCCCTGTTGATCGCTAGGGGTAAAACACTGTGAATTACTTGTGGACAACTTTACCAAACTGGGGATAACTCATTCATTTGGATAACAAAAGGGCCCAGACCAGATGGTCCAGACCCTCATGAACACTTAGTGCGGACCAGGTCCGCGCTGATCACTTAGCGACGACGTTGATGTTGATCGCGAACTGCACATCATTGTGCAATTTGGCAACCACGCTGTATTCGCCAACCGTCTTGAGGTGCTCAGGCAAGGTCAACTTCTTGCGATCGAGTTCAATGCCCGTCTGAGCCAAAACAGCAGTCACAACATCGGCGGCAGTTACCGAGCCGAATAAACGACCTTCGGCTCCGGCGGCCTTGGCCTTGACTTCAATGACCTTGGCAACCAAAGTTGAGGCAACGGTTTGTGCCGAATCGCGGTCCGCAGCGTCGCGCAGGTCGCGACGACGGCGCATTGATGCCGCTTGCGAGACTGCACCTTCAGATGCATTGAGACCTAAGCCACGAGGCAAAAGGTAGTTGCGGCCATGACCCTTGGCGACTTCAACAATGTCGCCGCGCTTGCCAAGACCACGAATATCAGAACGCAGAATGATCTTCATGATCAGCCCTCCTCGGTGGTTGCTGTGTCTTCGATGGTCTCAACTTCAATACCGGTGTCGACAGCATCGACCACGGCATCAACATTCTTCACTTCATCCCGGTTACCGGTTTCGGAGTTGCGAGGTCCACGAGGACCACGAGGACCACCACGACCGACTGAAGCAACCCGCTTGGTGTACGGCAATAAGGCCATTTCACGAGCGTTCTTGATGGCAGTTGCCAAGTCACGCTGCTGTTGAACGGTGTTGCCGTTCAAAGTCTTGGCCTTGATCTTTGACCGATCAGACATAAAACGCTGCAGGAGATTGATGTCCTTGTAATCGATGTACTCGATCTTTTCAGCGGCAAGAAGGTTGCCCTTCTTCTTGATCTTGCGACCATTGTCTTTCGGAGCACGGCCCCGAACTGGCTTCTTTGAAGTGCTATTTCCCATGATTGCTTCCTTGTGTCGATATGTGAGTTGCGAATGAAATGTTTATAAAAGCGGAAAACCGCAGGTCAGAATGGCTCTTCGTCGCCGTATTGCGAATCGTTGCCAGCATTTGCTGCAGGCGCCGCGCTTGCTCCACGAGCCGCTTGACGAGGTGCTGAACCGCCTTCACCGCCGCCTTTTGGTGGTGTGCGCTCAACGCTGACAGTGGCCCAACGCAAGGTCGGCCCAACTTCGTCAGCAACGATGTCAACCGAGGTCCGCTTGCCGCCCTCTTTGGCTTCATATTCGCGAACATCGAGGCGACCCGATACCAAAACTCTGGTCCCTTTGGAGAGCGACGCAGCAATATTTTCGGCCAATTGATCCCATGCCACAACATTCATAAAAGTGGTGGCTTCTTGCCATTCACCATTGAGTTGATAGCGACGGTTGACGGCGATACCCACTGTGCACGTGGCCTTACCCGATTGGGTGTAACGAAGTTCAGGATCGCGGGTCAGGTTTCCGACGACTGTGATGTTATTAGATGTCATGTTTTCCTCCTAGGAGTTTTGAAAGAACAGGTCCAAAGACAAGGCTCAAGCTGCGATGAGGCCGCGGCGGGCCGCTTCATCGTCGGGAAGACGCATCAACTTGTGCCGAAGGACGTCATCGGCGATACGCATTGCTCGCTCAAGTTCGTCAAGAGCTCCACCTGGAGCGAGAACGTTAAGAATGGCGTAGTAGCCATCTTCTTTTTTGTTGATTGGGTACGCCAAACGACGCTTACCCCAGAAATCAACCTTGCCGTGGACGGATCCACCAGCGGCCACGACATCTTTAGAGATGTTGGCAATCCACTGTTGGGCGACGACATCATCTACTGATCCGTCGATAATGACCATTAACTCGTATGCACGCATCATAAGCGTGTGACTCCCTTCGGACACGATGACGGCGTTTCCGGCATCGGGGCCCCTGCTTGGGGCAGGGTATTTACTGACATCGGGAGTGTATCGGGAGAAACAAGGAACCTCACACGGACAACTATCCCAGAAGGGTGTGACGCAGATGATCTAGTTCGACGATGATCCCTAGCGGCGGGTCAGACGCACCAATGAGGCCGCCGATAAGGACAGCCCAAAAGAGACCGCCCCCTCACGCGTTGTGATGGCGCCTCCTGGACGTAGATAGCCCGCAATCGATCCTGGACGAAAACCCTGAAAAACCAAGGC
>CALGTP010000554.1 GCA_937902105.1 uncultured Actinomycetes bacterium | reverse complement strand
TCAGAATGAACGCTAGCGATAAGCTTAACACATGCAAGTTGAATGTTGCGGCGCAACATAGCGTACGGGTGAGTAATGCGTAAGAATCTACCAAAAAGATGTGGGTAAATCCCTGCTATCTCGTGTATGAGTAAAGATATACATAATCGTTTTTTGATGAGCTTACGCAAGATTAGATAGTTGGTGGGGTAAAGGCTTACCAAGTCGATGATCTTTCATTGGTCTTAGCGGACGACCAATCACATCGGGACTGAGAGACGGCCCGAACTCTTTATGGAGGCAGCAGTGAGGAATCTTGGACAATGGGCGCAAGCCTGATCCAGCTATATCGCGTGGGTGATGAAGGTTATATTGATTGTAAAACCCTTTCATTGAAAGAGGGGCTTTTTAAGCTTTCTCTAGAGAATTTGACATGAATCAAAGAAGAAGCTCCGGCAAATTCTGTGCCAGCAGCCGCGGTAATACAGGGGGAGCAAGTGTTATTCGGATTAATTGGGCGTAAAGGGCATGTAGGTGGAGAAATGTAGTTGTTTGTGAAAGTCCAAAGGTTTTCTTTGGGTGTGCATTCAAAACGGTTTATTCTCTTTGAGGCTGCGAGAGGAAAATAGAATTTCCAGAGGAGAGGTTAAATTCTTAGATTTTGGAAGGAATACCTAATGCGAAGGCAATTTTCTGGTGCAGTCCTGACACTGAGGTGCGAAAGCGCGGGGAGCGAACAGGATTAGATACCCTGGTAGTCCGCGCCTTAAACGATGCTGATTCCTTTTTGGAAGACAAAAAAATAGTGGAGACGCCGTTGCAAAGCGGCCTCCACGCAACCCACCGTAACAAGCACCATACGAAGAAACAGTACCACCTTCCCGAGGAAAAGTGGGGGTTTTCGTTGGGTAGCAAATGAGATAGTTCAGTTTGGTAGAACCTCGGACTCATAAATCGATGGTCGGGGGTTCGAGTCCCCCTCTCATTAGATCGAGGTTCGCAACATAGATGGCAGTTTTTTGTGGATGCTTTGGTTCAAAAGAAGAAGGACGTTGTACAAAACGAAACGTTATACTCAGAGTGCATTCTGTGATGTATAAATCTCCTGCGTGGGAAACCACGGACTTTTATAAACCGGGTGAATTGAAACATCTTAGTAACCCGAGGAAAAGAAATCAACCGAGATTCCGTAAGTATCGGCGAGAGAACATGGAAAAGACCAAAAAACCACCACCCTGGTTCGGAAAGATGTGGAAAAATCTACCAGAGAAGGTGAAAGTCCTGTAGGAGTTAAGTGGTGTGTTCAGAGAGAAGTAAAACGACAGTGTTTGTTTGAATATAGGAGGTCCACCTTCTAGGTCTAAATATGCTTTTGAAACCAATAGTGAACAAGTACCGTGAGGGAAAAGTGAAAAGAACCTTAACTAAGGAGTGAAACAGAACCTGAAACAAAAAATGACCATTCAATCGAACCTCTCTGTACGGGAGGTCGGTGTACCTTTTGCATAATGGGTCAGCGAGTAAATAAGAGGAGCTGTGCTTAAACGGTAACGTGGAGGCCAAGCAAAAGCGAGTATGAAAAGTGCGTGTGTTCTTTTTATTTGACCCGAAACTAAGTGATCTAGCCTTGAACAGGCTGAAGAAAGGGTAAAAGCTTTTGGAGGGCCGAACCGACGTCTGTTGCAATAGACGCGGATGATTTGAGGCTAGGGGTGAAAGGCCAATCAAACTTAGAGATAGCTGGTTCTCCGCGAAATTTATTGAGGTAAAGCGTTTAATGACACAGAAAGGGGGTAGAGCACTCATTAGGTAAAGGGGGCCCAAAGTCTTACTGCACTTATTGAAACTCCGAAGACCTTTCTTTGCTACATTGAGCAGACAGACTTAAAGTGCTAAGGTTTTAAGTCAAAAGGGAAACAGCCCAGACTGTTCGCTAAGGTCCCTAAACATTTTGGAAGTGGTAAAAGGCGTTTTGGGGCGAAGACAGCTAGGAGATTGGCTTGGAAGCAGCCATTCTATAATGAAAGCGTAATAGCTCACTAGTCGAGTTTCAGAGCACTGACAATGTATCGGGGCTTCACAGAATTACCCAAGCGACAGATAAGTATGGTAGCGGAGCGTTTTGTAGACCGTAGAAGAAATTTTGTGAAAAATTTTGGAGGATTCAAAAGTGAGAATGCTGACATGAGTAACGACAAATCATGTGACAATCATGATCGCCGTAAGTTCAAGGGTTTCTGCGTTCTGTTTTTCAGCGCAGAGTGACGCGGTCTCTAAGTGTGTTTTTGACAAAAAACCATGATGAAACAAGTGAAAGAGGACGAAATGGTCTGTAGGGGTAAAAAGTATATTGGATAACTTCACCGCCCCTACCATTTCCAGGAAAAATCTTCACCCAACCGACCGTACCCGAAACCGACACTGGTGAACGAGTCGAATAGACTCAGGCGTTGAGAGAACCATATTGAAGGAACTCGGCAAATTTTTCCTGTACCTTTGGAAGAAAGGAAGCCAACTTTGGTGACACAAAAATGGGGGTGACGACTTTTTACTAAAAAATTAGGACTCTGCGAAATGGAAACATGAGGTATAGGGTCTGACGCCTGCCCGGTGCTTGAAGCTTAACCTGTATGCTTTTTTGGTATATTGAGAAGGCCTAGTAAACGGCGGTTGTAACTATAACAATCATAAAGTAGCGAAATTCATTGTCGGCTAATTCCCGACCTGCATGAAAGGCGTAACGATTGCCCCACTGTCTCCAGTATGGACTCAGTGAAATTGAACTCTCCGTGCAGATGCGGAGAACGTGCCCCAAGACGAGAAGACCCTATGCATCTTTACTGTACATTTACACTGGAAAAAGGCTTGAATTGTGTAGGACAGGTGGGAGTTGAGAACATCCTTGAAATACCACCCTTTTCAAGAAGAGTTCCTTATTTGGGCGAGGCCCAAAAACACTGTATATGAGGCAGTTTGACTGGGGCGGTCGCCTCCTAAAGAGTAACGGAGGTGTGCGAAGGTAAACTCAATGAAAGACGGAAACTTTCTGTAGAGCGTAATGGTAGAAGTTTGCCTGACTGCGAGAGTTACACCTCGAGCAGAGACGAAAGTCGGTCATAGTGATCCAAAAGTGCTGCGTGGAAAGACTTTTGCTTAACGAATCAAAGATACGCTAGGGATAACAGGCTAATAATTCCCAAGAGCCCTTATCGACGGAATTGTTTGGCACCTCGATGTTGACTGATCATATCCTGGGGCTGAAAAAGGTCCCAAGGGTTCGGCTGTTCGCCGATAAAAATGGTACCTGAGTTGAGTTTAGAACGTCGTGAGACAGTTTGGATTCTACCTGGGGTGCGCGTAAAGAATTGAGAAAACCATTTCCTTGTACGAGAGGACCGGAAATGTCCAACCTCTGGTGCACTGGTTGTTCTGCCAAGAGCATTGCCAGGTAGCTACGTTGGGTAAGGAGAACCGTTGAAAGCATCTTAAATGGGAAACTTTTTTCAAGACAAATTCTTACACACACGTGAAAGTCTCTCACGTAGATAGGCGAAAAGTGAACCTTTTGAAAGAAAGCAGCTGATTCGTACTAAAAAACACCAATTAACCCTGATTAAAACAGAATAGGGCTCACATAATGAAAAAAAGGGCCACAGGTCCCCGACACACCAGAAAAAAAATACCTCTATGAAAAGATTATCTTTTTTAAAACAACCGCTCCTCAGTACGGTGAACGAGCATCTCATTGATTACCCGACACCAAGCAATCTTAGTTATTGGTGGGGTTTCGGGTCGACCGCTGGTATTTGTCTCGTGCTCCAAATTGCAACCGGTATTTTCCTTGCCATGCACTATACCCCGCATATTGACCTTGCCTTTCTCAGCGTAGAGCACATTATGCGAGACGTTGAAGGGGGCTGGTTTCTCCGTTATATGCACGCCAACGGCGCAAGTATGTTTTTTATTGTAGTGTACTTACACCTTTTCCGAAATTTATATTACGGCAGTTACGCGAGTCCACGCGAGGCGGTCTGGATTCTGGGGGTAATTATTCTCCTGCTCATGATCCTCACGGCCTTTATCGGGTATGTGCTCCCATGGGGGCAGATGAGTTTCTGGGGGGCAACCGTTATTACTAGTCTGGCCAGCGCTATTCCGGTGGTTGGGGTGGACATTACCCATTGGTTATGGGGTGGTTTTTCCGTCGATAATGCCACGTTGAATCGATTTTTTAGTCTGCATTACTTACTCCCCTTTATTATTGCGGGGGCCAGTATTTTACACCTTGCCGCCTTACACCAGTACGGTTCAAATAACCCTCTGGGGTGTCTGGCAACCGTGGACAAAGTCTCGTTTTACCCGTATTTCTTTTTTAAAGACTTGGTGGGGTGGGTGGTCTTTGCGCTGTTTTTCTCCTGGTTTATTTTTTTTGCGCCAAATACTCTAGGGCACCCGGATAACTACATTCCCGCGAACCCAATGTCGACTCCAGCACACATTGTTCCGGAGTGGTATTTCTTACCGGTCTATGCCATCTTACGTAGTATTCCCAATAAATTGGCCGGGGTTCTCGCGATCGGATTGGTCTTTGTATCCCTCCTCTTGCTCCCTTTCTTGAACACCTCCCCTTTGCGTAGTGCGACGTTTCGACCTTTATACAAGCAATTGTTTTGGCTCTTTGTGGCCGATTCTTTACTTTTAGGGTGGATTGGGTGTCAACCCGTCGAAGACCCGTATGTGCTCATTGGTCAGCTGGCGTCGGTGTACTTTTTCTTTTACTTCCTCATCGCCATCCCGTTTTTAGGGAAGTTTGAGACGTATTTGTTACGGAACCCGGTCCGTGCCTAGTGGATTTTGGGCGACGTTGTCGGGTGTGTGTTTTGTGGG
>CALGTP010000553.1 GCA_937902105.1 uncultured Actinomycetes bacterium | reverse complement strand
ATGTTGGTCGGTGCTGCCCGATTGCTCACTGCGCATCGTGATCAAATCCATGGCCGTGTTGTCTTTATGTTTCAACCTGGCGAAGAAGGACATGCTGGAGCGCGATTCATGCTTGATGAAGGACTACTTGATGTTGGTCCATTGTCTGATGGCTCAACATCTGAAGTGACTGGTGCTTTTGCAATTCACACAACATCATCACTACCGACGGGGTTCATCAGCACCCGTGGTGGACCGATCATGGCTTCAAGCGACACCTTGGCGATCCGTGTGATCGGTAAGGGCGGCCACGCCAGTGAACCATTCCGCACCTTGGATCCAATTCCCGCGGCATGTGAGATTGTTCAAGCCCTGCAGTCAATGATCACTCGTCGAATCAATGTCTTCAACCCTGGCGTCCTCACCGTCACTCAACTCAACGCTGGCACAACCACCAATGTGATTCCAGAATTTGCAGAAATTAAAGGCACGATCAGAGCCATCAGTGAAGTCACCCGACGCATGATTCATGACGGTGTCACACGTGTCGCTGAGGGAATCGCCGCCGCTCATGGTCTTGAAGTGAGCGTCAAACTCGTTGATGGCTATGACGTCACGGTCAATAGCACGACATACGCCAAAACCGCTGGAGATATTGCGCAAGAGATCATCGGCGCGGAACGTTTTATTGAATTACCAAATCCAGTGATGGGCGCAGAAGACTTTGGTTATGTACTCAATCATGTTCCCGGAGCGATGGTCTTTTTGGGTGCAACTCCGCACGAGCGCAACTTGGCAAGCGCGGCGCCCAATCACTCAAACCGCGTCTTCTACGACGAAGCCTGCATGAGCACTGGCATTTCGATCTACAGCGCAGTCGCCCTGCGCCATCTGTCAGCTGCCTGAAATCGGCCCAGCGGGATAGCGCGCATCACCAAGTACCATCTCCATCGCAGGTTCAATGTTCGGACCACGACGAAGATGATGTCCGCCGTCAGCACTAATACAGGTCCCCGTGATCCACGAACTTTCGGCGCCCAATAAGAATCGCACCAACTTGCCGATGTCTTGAGTGCTACCGACGCGACCTAATGGCATCTGATCTAAGTAATCCTGCAAAATTGACTCAAGTGTCATAATTCCTTGCGTGGCATCAGTTGGCACTAGGCCTGGTCGCACTGCGTTGGCACGAATGTTGCGACAGCCAAGTTCATCGGCAGTCTGGCGAACCAACATTTCCAGTCCAGCCTTGGAAACATCGTACGGAGTCATGAAACGGTGAGTCACAGGTCCAGCAATTGATGACATGGCGACGATTGACCCTCCGCCATTGGCTGCCAGATAACTCACTGAATGCTTGATGGTGAGGAACGCACCAGTGAGGTTGGTCCCGAGAATTCCGTTCCAATCTTCCAAGGAGGTCAAATGGATCGGGCCACCACCACCGTAACCAGCGTTGGCCACAACCATGGTCAACTTGCCAGCCGCATTCGCCACTGCACATGCATTCGCCACACTTTCTTCACTTGTGACATCACATGCCACAGTCAAAACTTGAGCACCACCTTCGGCGATAGATCGCAGTTCATCAGCCGCATCCTCAAGGCGTTCAACATTGCGGGCAGCCAAAATCACCGTCGCCGCATCTTGAACAAGTTCACGGGCGCAACCGAGACCGATTCCCGATCCCCCTCCTGTAATTAATGCAACCTGGCCGATAAGAGGGTGGGGATCGTGTTGAGAAGACATCATGTGATACTCGCACAAAGTCTGTGCGACCGAGTAAACGAAGGCAATGCAAATCGGGCAAGATATGTAGGTGACTCAATCCGCTTCTCCTTTATCTGGCATCCGAGTCCTTGACCTGACACGGGTCCTTGCTGGTCCGCACTGTGGGCGCATGCTGTGTGATTTTGGAGCCGAAGTCATCAAGGTTGAGCCACCTGAAGGTGACCTCACACGTTTCACTAGTCCCCGTGTTGGATCACTCTCAACGTATTTCATTCAGCAAAATGCTGGCAAGAAATGCATCAGCATTGATTTGTCGACAGTCCGCGGTGCGGAGATTTTTCGTGGCCTTGCCAAGGCCAGCGATGTCGTGCTGGAGAACTATCGCCCCGGTGTGATGGATCGACTAGGTCTTGGATATGAAACGTTGTCGTCAACCAACCCACGTCTCGTGTATGCCTCAATCAGCGGCTACGGAGCCGATGGTCCATGGGTGCATCGGCGCGCCTACGCCAGTGTGATCGGTGCCGAAAGTGGCCTCACTCGTGCGCAAGGTGATGCACGATCTGGTCATTACGCCAACGACCCGTGGTCACACGCAGACACATACACCGCTCTCGAAACAACGACTGCGATTTTGGCTGCGTTGTACCAACGTGAACACACAGGTGTGGGCGAACGTATCGATGTTTCCATGGCGGGAACCATGCTCTATGTCAACGAACATATGCATGACGAGTTATATGACGGGCCAACTGATCCCAACTGGATTCGCTCATTTCAACCTGGCGATTATCCAATCATGCAGGTTGCCGATGGATCTCATGTGATCATCAGCGCCCATCCCGCCGAGCGCGGTACGTTTGAGATCATCGTGGCTGTGATGGATAAGCCACATTTACTCAATGACTCGCGCTTTGTTGATGTGCAAACTCGGATGTCCAACTTTGAGGCACTGCTTCATGAAATGCGTACCTGGGCATCTTCTCTCGCCACCGCTCAAGATTTTGAAGATCGATGTGACGAGTTTGGTTTAGCCGTAGGCGTGATGCGCACCGCGCGCCAACTTGCCGAGAACGAATGGGCCCAAGTGCGCGGAGCAATTACGACAGTGCCTGACCGCATTGGTGGAGAAATACGAGTTCCTAATGCACCTTGGCATTTCACTCACGGCACGGTCGGCACTCGTGGCGAGCCGCGGTATCGCGGTGAGGATAATCGCCATGTATTACACGATATTTTGTCGTTGAGCGATGAGGAAATATTCTCTCTTGAAAATGATGGCGTGATCTCAAGTCGAATTCCTAAAACTTCTTAGGCATCTAAAGCTGCTGGCGGAGTCATCACTTCAGTGCCCATAAAGCGCACCATAGGTGGAAGAGTTCGAGCCAACACGGGTCCAGTCAGGAGCACAAAGAGAATAGTTCCGGCCCCGATTTCGCCACCCAGCAAAATGCCACCAGTGACAATGACAACTTCAATACCCCAGCGCGCGACTTGCATGCTCAAGCCTTTGTCGTGCAATCCGAGCATTAATAATTCCATGGGACCAGTTCCCAATGTGGTGGCCACACCCACGGTAATCCCGAAGTATAAAAGTGCCATACCGCCCAACATCATCGTGATGCGCCACACCAATTGCTCTGGTTCGGCGACGAGTGGCAGAACAATATTGACCACTTGACCCACGAGAACACTGCCAATCAAGGTCCCCCAACTTGGAAATCTCTTGACGGCGATCGCTAACACAGTGAAGAAGGCACCACTCAGCCAACCCATTGTTCCCACTGCGATACCAAGTTGCTTCGCTCCACCAGTTGTAAAAACATCGGCAGGTGCAACTCCGAGGTGAGCCTGAACCATCAGTGAAATCGCCGTTCCTACTGCTGCGATAGCAAATAAAAGAGCGCCTGCTCGAAATGGAAAAGACTTCAGCACAGTGACGCTGGTGGGGTTCTCGAGCACCCAACTACCCTAGATGTTTCAACTTTCACCAGTTGTGGTTCTGGTGCTGGATAGTGCCATATATGGCACTATCCAGCACCAGAACCACAACTTAGGTTAAGCCTTTTTGGGGGGCCGAGGGAAGAATGGACTCGTGCGGGCTATGTAATTTTCGTAGCCTTCGCGACGCTTCTTTAATGACTTCTCCAAGAGAGTCACGCCACTGACACGGCGCAAGAAAAATGTCATCACCGCGGCTCCAATTAGGCCCCAAGCACCCGAACCAGTTTCCGCCGCCACAATGGCGATACCCCACCAGACACATGAGTCACCAAAATAATTTGGGTGTCGAGTGAATTTCCACAAACCCTGATCCATGACTTTGCCGGCATTGGCTGAGTTGGCTTTAAATCGCGCCAACTGAGCGTCACCGACAACTTCAAAGAACAATCCGATGAGATAGACCAACACACCGATGACCGCCAAAGGACCGATTTTCGGTGTGGCATCAGACTGGCCAAGTTGAACTGGCAGAGAAACTATCCACATCAAAGTTCCCTGCAGGCCGAATACTGTCACCAAACTAATCAGCGGAAATCTCGGTCCCCAGTGTTTACGCATTGAGCGATAGCGGAAATCTTCACCATGTCCTGAGTTGCGCCATAGCAAATAGATTCCTAGGCGCAGACCCCACACCGATGTCATCACTGTGAGGAGCCATTGCCGAGCATTATCCCCATCGGCAACAGCACGAGAGATCCAGGCCACAAGAACGAAGCCGAGTCCCCACACGATGTCAACAATGGAAGCATTTTTCTTGATCAAACTGATGATCCACGTAGACAACATCAAGGCCACAATTCCAATCGCGGCAGACGACATCACTTCACCCATGGTGATTCCTTTCGTTTAATGCGACTTCAACTTCTTGATCCATGCGCATCCACTCATTATCTAACCACTCAGTGAACGATTCGATGTTGTCGGAAGGAATCTGCGAACGCGACACGCGCCGCATGACAAAACGGATAGGTGCCATCTTGGTTGATATTGCGTGAAGAATTCCAGCAAATGTGTCAAGTCCTTCAAAACCAATATGCCACACGAGGACCACATCAGCCGTTGGATTGCCGCGCATCATGGCCCCAGCACCGGCAGGCCGTGGTGGTAAGAGATGTTGCATTGCATTGAGTCGTTGGCCTCGCAGCGGATCAATGGACGAAATTTTCTCCAACGCTCGGGTGCGTTTGGCGTCATTCGCCCGAGTGCCTTCGGGAAAAATAATGCCGACAGTCGATGCATCCATATCGCTGACAAGTTTTTCCAGCGCATCAAGTTCAGGTTGCGCATCATTGGCATTTCGATCAAGAAAATGATTCGGCAAGCGCTGCCCCACCACATCGAGACAAGGATCCGCTAGAAGTTCTCGCTTCAGCACATAGCGCGGATTCATCTGCGCCAAAGTTGTCACCACATATGCCGAAACCAAAGAATCCGCAAGGCTGGCGTGTCGGGCAAACATCAGAACGGGGCCAGGACTCAATGATTCAATGTTCAATACCTCAACACGTATGCCACAGGTTTTTCCCAAAGCGCCGAGCAAGCGCGCTGCCCACCAGCGTTGCAATGCATAATGCAATGGCAGATTTTTACGTTGACCAGTGAGCCACAACAACGAAGCTCCTAAAACTCCAGCAGTTTCTAGCCACACCCAACACACCGCAAAGGACAGCAGGCGCAGTAACGGCAGACGAAACTGGCGGCGACAAATATCAATGAGGATCACTAGCGGAAACCAGATGGGAATGAGGACCGTCAAAATAATGGCTCCCAGGATCAATGCGGGGATGCTCACCAAACGCCTCTTCATACTGCAATGGTAGGTCCCTAGTGACAATGAGGCGAGACGAAGAACCCGTTCTGCGACCGAGTTGTGCGCCAAAATAGAATCATGACTTCCACTCAAAATTCTTGGACACGACAGCGGTCATTCCTGTTGATCATTGCCCTCTATGCCGTGGCCTTGACGGGAATGCTGCTGATCGCCTCGGCCATCGGCACCGACCATCCAGTCAAGGGTTTGATCAGTGGATTCGCCGCTTCAGTGGCATTTCTCTATCTCGCCAGCCAAATAGTGCAAAATGGTTCAACCTTTGACGCTTGGTGGAGCGTGATTCCGCCGGTATTTGCGATTTGGTTGTTCTTCGTGCTCGATGATGCGGACGCTTTCACGGATGGTGACCTGCGGCGCTTGGCCGTTGCCGTCTGCGCCACACTCTGGGGCCTGCGCCTGACTGCCAACTGGGCTATCGGGTGGACTGGAATGGGGCACGAAGACTGGCGTTACCGAATGTTGTATGAAACCGCTCCGATGCCACGGTGGGCTGTGAGCCTCACATCTGTTCATCTATTTCCCCTGATAGTTGTCACTTTAGGGTCGATTCCGATGGCCATTGTGGCTTCGCATTCGGGTCGAAGTTTTGGCATTTTGGATATTCTTGCGGTAGTCGTGGCCCTGACTGGTGTCACCATCCAACAATTCGCTGACCTTGATCTGCGTCGTTTCAATCGCACCAAAAAGTCGGGTGATGTCCTCAATACTGGACTTTGGTCCCGTTCACGGCACCCCAACTATTTGGGCGAAATGATGTGGTGGTGGTCCTTATGGCTCTTTACTTTGGCCGCTCACCCCGCTTCCTGGTGGGCTGGAGTCGGAGCGCTTGCGATGACCGTGATGTTCTTTGCAGCCAGCATCCCATTGGCGGAAAAGCGCAGTGCTGAGCGCCGACCAGGCTGGGAGGCCTATCAGGCTGTGACACCCATGGTCTTGCCGCGTTTACGCAAAAACCCCTGAATAAAGGTCAAGGTTCGGTCTCCATTGGCCGATATATCTTTGTGCTTAGTTCGGTCACACTCCTCTCGACTTTCTTGGTCATTGTGGCAACATGTCTCGCCATCACCATCGTTCGTCTGCGACATCAGCACGCCCGAACAAAGCAATTAGTCCTGAATCTGCAAGATGAGCAGACACGACTCGCTGAGGCCAATGCTCAACTCGCTGACGTGGCCATTCATGATTCACTCACTGAGTTACTCAATCGCGCGGGCATCGTGGCGCACCTTGATGCGGCGATTGCACGAAGTCGCGACTCACATCAGATTGCCGTTCTCTTCGTGGACATTGATCGATTTAAAAGTATCAATGACTCACTTGGACACTCTGCCGGCGACCAGTTATTACAAGTCATGGGTCGACGCATTCGTTCAGTGCTTCCGAGTGGATGCACCGCTGGTCGCCTCGGTGGAGATGAATTTGTCATTGTCATTGAAAATGTTCCAAGTGTTGAGCGAATTTCCGAGATTGCTCATCGCCTCACTCGGGACCTCAGTGAACCCTTAGAAGTGATGGGTCGCATGGTACGTATTTCAGCGAGCATCGGCGTTGCGATCGGACCTGATTCGCAAGATACTGCGAGTGAACTTTTAGGCTTCGCCAACGTGGCTTTGCATCGTGCGAAAGATGCAGGCCGCGACCGCGTTGAAATCTTTACACCGCAGATTCGTAGCGAAATGCAACAACGTTCACTAGAAGAACATGCATTGCGCCGAGCCATTGATGCTGGAGATGTCGTTCCATTTTTTCAACCCGAGTTTGATGCTACGACAGGTCACATTATCGGTGCTGAAATTTTGGCGCGCTGGTTAAAACGCGATGGAACAATTGCCAGCGCCGGAGCGATGCTGACAATGGCGCAAGACGCCAGCACCCTAGAACGAATGACAAGCGTCATCATGCAACAAGCTCGACCAGTGATTCGTCGTCTGGCCACTCTCGGTCTGCCAAGTGGTTTTCGCTTTCGCGTCAATTTGCCTCATCGTTGTACGCCACGTGCTTGGCGCGATGGCCAAGTCGCAGGATATTTCACTGGGATTGATCCAACAATGTTGATGCTTGATGTGTACGAGACTGCCGTCTTCGGCGACCTAGTCGGCGCTGCAGGAGTGCTCACAGAAATGCGTCAACTGGGAGCCAGAGTATGTTTGGAAGATGCAGGGCGCGGTGGTGGCTCAATGTCAATGTTGCGCTCTCTACCGTTAGATGAGATCCGAGTTGATCGTGTTCATGTTGACTCTTTGACCTCACAAGCCAACGATCGTGCAGTGATTCGGGCGATGGTCGGTTTAGCGCGCGACCTAGGTCTCAGTATTTCCGCAGACGGCGTCGAGACGAGCGCTCAAGCGGACGCCTTATTGGCGATTGGGTGCACGACCCACCAAGGTCACTTATATTCACGAGCCATCACAGCCGCCGCTCTTGAAGACTTAATCCTCAAGATGTCAGCAGAGCGCGCAATTGAGGGACTGATGGCCTAGCGTTGAAAGTCGTGTCGTCCAAAAAAATTGGTGTTATCTGGATGTTGTTGAGCGCTAGCGCTTATTCCATGTTCACCATTTTTGGCAAGACAGTTCTTGAAGAACTAAGTGCCGTGGATGTTCTTCTGTGGAGATTTCTGATTGCTGTGCCCGCGGCGTGGATATTTGTCTTTATCCGTTTTCGCCGAGGCGGTCCAAGTCCCTTGAGTGTGGCTTTTAGGCCCCGTCTGCTTGCTGGCTTAGTATTCGGACTTGTTTCTTGGTTGGGCTTCGCCGCCTTAGACCGTATGCCAGGCGCACTGTACATCGTCATCATTTATACCTATCCCGCAATGGTTGCTGTGGGTTCAACATTCTTGGGTCGTGCCACCTCTCGACATATTTGGATGGCAGTGGGAATCACTTTGGTGGGAATCGCTTGCACCGTGCCCGAGGTTTTTCAAGGTACTGATGGTGCCACCGTGGCAGGTCTGATTTTTACTCTCAGTAACGCCGTGATGTACGCCGTTTATATGATCTTCAGCGAGCGCTTGGTCACTGGGTCTGGTGGAGGCGATGGTTTTGTTTCGTCGGCATGGAGTCTGACGGGTTCGCTTGTTTTCGCATTAGTGGTCACGGCCTTTTCTGGAACACCACACTTTCCGACAACCTTTAATGGTGCTGGCTCAATGATTGGTCTGGCGCTGATCAGTACCGTTGTTGCCAGCATGACGTTCTTCTTGGGTCTGCGCCATCTCGGTCCCGCCTCGGCAGCGTTAGTGGCAACTAGCGAAGTGGTATTGGGATTGGTGTGGGTTGTGCTCTTCTTGGGTGAGTCACTCAAAGTGATTCAAGTATTGGGTGCGCTTTTAGTGATCATCGGGGTTGTCTGCTCCCAACGCGTTATCCCTCAGACCAAGACACCCGAGCCCACTAAGGCCTGAAGTTCATCAACTGTGAATGCCATAAAGGTACTCGTCGTATAAGAAGGCAATGATCCCCCACTAGCAGCGTTTGATGTCCAAGAAATCTTCCAGGTGACAGAAACAATTGCGATAAAAACTCCCTGATTGCGTTGAGCTGACGAGTGTCGATACGTATACATGCATCCAGATACTGCTTTATCCCCAGCATTAACAGTCCACGCGCTTCCTGGGCCAGTGCATTGCGTTGAACCAAGAGCAGCCCCATTGACATCGGCGTCATCTTGGGTCACGAACGATAGGGACACGGGAGTCGCAGTTGTGCGCGCCCATGCCGAGCCGAATACCGTGGGTATCCAAGCCATTGCGGTGACGCTATGCCACCAGTCGGCATTGGCCCACAACCACATTCCAACATTGACGACACCGCGGTTCGTTGCCGGCGCAGTTGTCACCGTGGGTTGTGGTAGTCGACCTTTCACAATCACTGCTGCGTTTTGCGCTAACTCAGCACCCGTTGCGCGAGTGATCCAGATCAATACCATTCCACTTGTGCTGTGGCGCTCGTATAAGTCGTAGCGCACAGTCCCCACCAATTTCGTGATTCCTGTAGTGGCCCCAATTCGCGAATCGTAAATAGTTGCAGGCTTCCATGTATAACCCGATGAATCTGCCCCTGATCCTGTCGGTGGTGATGAAGTTTGCACGCCTGCCCAGATAGAACCGTTGTCAGTGCCTCCACTTCCAATAGGGCCGTCAGTAGCTAACACTTGTCGCTGGGTATCAAAACTTACAAGCAGCAGCAAGGAAGTGATGAGGAAGGTTGTGCTCAGGCGGCGAATCGACATAGATCCTCCTCAACGTCCCAATGCAATGCTTGGGCACTTTCCCACAGCCACGTTTGACCACTGCGCACCATTGTCCATTTCGTTTGAACGCTGAATAACGAATCGTCAAAAATGATGTCTCCATCAACCAATACCGTGTCATCGGTGATGCATGTCGTCACAGTTGCTGTATCAGTATTTCTGAACTCCACCGCTTCAATGCGGTAACGCAGCGAACCACTCTTGGATGCCCGAATATTCGCAGTCCGGCGAATCTCCATCAGTTCACTGATCTCCACAAAAAGTGGACTACCAACATCAGCGAAACTCTGCACATCACAGTGGTATGGGTCGCGACCGCAATCAACACGTTGATGTATCGCAAAGTTGAACGCAGTGATTAACTCCTCTTCGGTGGTAACAACTGATAACTCCACCACCGAATCTGGTGGGACCTCATTGCTGAGCGACTCACCTGTGGTTGTGGCCAGTGCTATAGCCAGAGTCTCTGGCACTTGACCTGTGATTGAGGTCGTGCCTGTTCGACAAGCACTCAAACATAACAATGCGCCGATGACTAGTAGTTTTTTCACATCTCTCCCTCCAGCGACACATTGTGGGAATGAACCACTCCTAAATGGCGCCTGAATACAGAGATGATGTTCAAGGAACTTTTGACTTTCTATGGGTCATGTGGCCCACCCGCAGGCGGCCGTTCTCCAGCACTCACTAAAAATCTGTCAGACTTGAAAAATGACTACACCTATTTCACGTCGCATGTTCTTGGCTCTCGGAGCAACGGTGGTTGTTGCAGCCTGCTCCAGTAGCGAGGAGGGACAATCTTCTGGGTCAACTGAAGTTGCTTCAACGGTCCCAGTCACAAGTCTCGTTCCACCCTCAGATCTTCCAAGTGATCCATTTACTCTCGGTGTGGCCTCGGGTGACCCCGACACCGAGTCAGTTGTTTTATGGACACGCTTGGCTATTGACGCTCTCAACGGTGGCGCAATGCCTGATGAAGATATTGATGTTCTCTGGGAAATGTCGACAACCGAATCCTTTGACGAGATCACGATCGCTGGGATCGCTACAGCTTCGCCTCAATATGGGCACAGCATCCATGTGATTGCCGCACCAGCAAACGTCACTGGGCTTCTTCACTACCGTTTCCGTCTAGGCGATTACACAAGCCCGGTCGGTACGACGAGATTGAGCCCAAACAGTGATTCGTTGGAACCTGTAAAGATTGCTTCAGCTTCGTGTCAAAATTGGACGGCTGGTTTTTACACTGCGTATCACGACATGGCTGAACTCGCGCCAGATCTTGTGCTCTTCCTCGGTGACTATATCTATGAAGGCGGCGTTGGTTCGCTGGACGCTGGTGCCGTACGACTGCACAACAGTGATGAGATCAGAGATCTCGTCGCCTATCGCAATCGTTATGGTTTGTATAAGAGTGATCCTCTGTTGCAAGCAGCTCATCAGATGTGTCCCTGGGTTGTGACATGGGATGATCACGAAGTTGAAAACAACTACGCCAACCTGACGCCAGAGGATCCTGCCGATACTGCGGGCCACACCGCTCGCCGAGCAGCGGCATACCAAGCCTGGTGGGAGCATATGCCAGTTCGCTTTGATCCTCCCGTTGATGAGAACCTCACGATCTATCGACAGGTCCAGTGGGGTGGACTCGTGAATATGTTGGTCTTAGACACTCGTCAATATCGCGATGACCAAGCCTGCAATGACGCTGTTTTACAGACCACACCAGCCTGTGATGACGCATTACTTCCCGAGCGAAGCCTTTTAGGTGCAGAACAAGAGGCTTGGGTGGCAGCAAATATCCGCGGCGTTGACAAGGTCTGGAATGTTTTAGCAAATCAGACAGTGATGACTGATATTCGTCTTGGCGCGGCTGTTCTCAATTTCGATCAATGGGATGGCTACGCCCCCGATCGTGATCGCGTCCTCACGGACATCACCGAGCAAGGGGTGGAAAATCTCATCGTGCTCACCGGTGATATTCACCTCTCGGGCATCGGCCAACTAACGACAACCGCCAATCCCACCACCGCAGTTGGAATTGAGTTCGTGACAACTTCAATCTCATCTGGCGGCAATGTGCCGCCAGAGACTCAAGGTCTGCTGCAAGCGCTATCCAACATCATTGATGCTGAAGCCTC